>CAYWCB010000068.1:0-9224 GCA_964456615.1 uncultured Eubacteriales bacterium
CACGGGGTTGTTCTCCGTCCACCGCGTCGGCGCATTCAGGTGCTCGACCTTGCCCACGCCGTAGAGTTCGAGGAAGTTGACCGAGGTCGGCAAGGTGAACGCGCGCACGGCGGTGTCGAGCTGCGTGTTGGCGAGTAGCTGCGCCAGTTCCCGGGCATCGTCGCGGAGACGGACGTCCGGTGCGAAATCGATGTGGCTGCCGGTCGTGTCGTCCCGATCGTAGATTCGCGCGCCGTCATCACCGAGCTCCACCACCGCGCGGCATTCCTTCGGGAGATGTCGCAGCTCGTCGTAGAGGGTCACGACACTGAACGCGACGTTCTTCTTCTGCCGAAGGACCTTGTTGATGAACTCGGACTTGCCGGCGAGGCCCCTGTCGAGAGCGAAGACGATGAAGTGGGGGCTGAACTCAACCTGGCTGTCACCTGCGCTCTCCAGCTCACGCCGCGCGAACTCTCGGTCCAGGTACGCCGCGAGGTGTCGTACCTCGGTCTGGTTCGTCGCGATGAAGCGAGCGGTCCTCTCGTCGTCCCAGCAGTGTGGCAGCCATCGTGCCCAGTCCCAGAGATCGGACTCTGACTCGTCGTAGATGAACGCGAGTTTCAGCTCGTCGTAGCTGTGCAGCGCGGCAAGCTGCGTGACCAGGCCTCGGAGCAGGTCGGTCGTCTGCCTGCGGTCTCCGATCACGCCGATGACCGATTGTGTCGCGAGCGGCAGGCCGATCGGCACGTTGCGCAGCAGCCGCGGCGCCTCGGCGAGCGCGTACATGTCCTTGAGCAGGTTGTCGTCCTCGAGTGTGAAGTGCCGTTCGGCATACTTCATCTCTGCGTCGAGCGGCCACGCGCCGATGCCAAGCCGTGCAAGAAGGAAGTCGTTGTGGCTGACGGTGCGCTCCCAGAGATTGCGCTCGCGCTCGCGAATTCTGTGGACGCAGTCGTCGAGGGTGACGATGTTCTCGCGCAGGATCTCGGCCTGCTTGTCCTGCTCTTCCGAGATCACCTCGCCCATCTCGGTGAGATACGCCGAGTACTTGTCCTGACGCTCCGCCTCCTTCTTCGCGCGATGACGCTTGTCGTAGCGCTTGCTGAGGATCGGCCACAAGATCATGCCGGTCATCATGCTCAGTGAGATCACGAGTGTAGGGAGCGCTTGTCTCCAGGCCTTGGCGGGGTCGTCGGGATAGTTGCCCAGGGCGTTCATGACCGCGAAGACACCCATGAACATCGACGCCATGCCCATTGTCAGGGCTGGTCCAAGCATGAGCATGAGTGGCATCTCGTCGCCCAGGCCCGATTGTGGCGGCGCATCGATCTTGATGACCGCCCGCCCGATGTCGCGCTTGAATCGGGGCGAGCGGAAGAACGTTTCGGCTGCCGAGCTCTCTTCGATCTCCTCATCGGGGACGGGCTTGGGTTCTTGCTTGACGAACGGTGCCAAGGTGGACTCTTTGCACCCGACGAGTCCATCCGGGTCGTTCACCGCGATGAAGCCGCCACCGATGACGATGGTGAGGCCGATAATCGAGACGACGTCCCCTGGATGAAGCGAAGCCTCGCTCACTCGCTTGCCGTTGAGGAAGGTGCCGTTCGCGCTGTTCTTGTCGGCGAGGAGAAGCCCCTCGGATGACACGGAGATCTCGGCGTGCCTGAGGGAGACGAATCTGCTGTCGAATCGGATGTCGCAATCCTCCGCGCGTCCGATGACGAGCGTGCCCTCCTCGGGTAGCAGGTACTTCGCGAAGCGGGTGCGGTCGGTCGTGCTCGGCTCGCTATGGAGGAGAACGGTCTCTTCGGTGGAGGGGACAAAGATCGCGTAGAAGCGCTGGGGTTCGACGGTGGCCTCACGCAGAGGCTTGCTTTCCTCGTCGATAAGCTGTGCGTCCTTGTTGGACTTGAGGACCCAGTTGCCGCCGATGCCCTCGACGCTGATCAGGTTCGCCTTGTTACCGTTTGCATCGACGTGGGGCACCCAGTACTGGCCGCTGCACTTCGACGGCAGGGCTAGCCGGGAGATCGCGTCGTACTTGATGAGAGTCAGCTGCATAGTGGTGAAACTCGCCCCCTCGGTTCGACTTCACCAGCATAGATGGCTTCGGCGTGGAGGGTCGAGTCCCTGCGCTGGCGGCCTGGTCCGAGCGGTGTTCGACAGCATGCATGGTAGAGTGCAGGACGAGGAGGGGCGCCGAGGCCGTAGCCACGATTCGCGTTCTGCCGGCAATGACGCGCCCGACTCGCTGCATGCGGCTGGAGAGCGCCCCATGAGCACGAGGCATGTGCTCGTGAAGTAGCGGACCAGAGATTCTGGGCGTCGGAGCAGTGGGAGGTTCCTTGTGATGACCGAGCCACGTGTGGGGGGCCTGAAAAGAACGCTGGCGACGCTAGTCCTGGCCGCCGCAGTTGGAGCGGTCCTGCCTCTCGCGAGTTCTGCGAGCTCAACTGCACCTGGTGCCTGGATGCCTGGGCGCGCGCGGGCTCTAGCCCAAGACTCGTGGTCGATGCTCGGACACGACGCGGCGCACACGGGGCGAAGTGGGTACGTAGGGCCGTCGGTGCCGCACGAGAAGTGGCAATCATTCGCAGCATACGACGACATCAAGGCCTCGCCTGCGGTTGGAGCGGACGGCACCATCTATCTCGTCGCCCGGTTTTCGCGCTCGGTGTGCAAGCTATATGCGCTTCATCCCAATGGGAACAAGAAGTGGGAACTAGCCGTCCCCGGGGCCGATAACTTCGGCTCCGCAGCGGTAGGGACCGACGGCACCGTCTACGTCAGTGGCGGAGATCGTCTGTACGCGGCAAACCCCAGCGGAGTCCAGAAGTGGGTCCGCGTCGGAGTTGCTGGCGAATCCCTCTCGAGTCCCATGATTGGGCCGGACGGTACTGTGTACGCGAGCGACCGCGGCGGTCTGCATGCCTGGACTCCAGGTGGCACCCATAGGTGGTACTTCAACCCAGGCGGCTACTTCCACTCAGGCATCGGCCTCCCGTCCCCTGTGCCAGCGATTGGAGCCGATGGCACCATCTACATCATTGGCGAAGTAGGTAGAAGACTCTACGCCTTGCACAGTTCCGGCACGACGAAATGGCAGTTTGACATCAACGGCTGCGGGGGGGTCCCGACGGTCGCACCCGACGGGACGGTCTACCTGAGCTGCGGCGATTCGTTCGTAGCCGTTCGTACCGACGGTTCCAAGAAGTGGCAGCTTGCGACGACGGGGGGCTCGTTCTCCAATCCAGCCATCGGCAGGGACGGCACCATCTACTGCGGGGACAGAGGCGGGACACTTCATGCGATTGATTCCGGAGGGACATGGAGATGGCAGCTTGCCATTACGAGCGGGAGCAACAGCTTCTCGAATCTGGCAATCGATGCGGACGATACCATCTACTTCGGTAGCCTCGACAACCGGCTGTATGCGGTCAGCTCCAGTGGGGCGAAGAAGTGGGAGTTCGGAATGGCCCACATGGTTGTCTACTCGCCAGTGATAGGTGCGGCGGGAACTCTGTACGTCGGAACCGGGGACAACAGGCTGTATGCAATCGGCTCTGCGACAGGGACTAGGACGCCACACGTCCTCTCGCGCCCTGTCCCCTCCGCGACCTCGGTCAAGGCGGGAGCGGCCGTCAAGGTGACGGGCACCTTGAGGCCCGCGCACGCCGCCCGCACGCCCGTCACGGTTCGGGCGTACAAGACCGACTCGACAGGCCGCCTCCTCGGCAGGCCCGTCCCCTTCACCGGCCGCGTGGTCTCGGGGACGCTCTGGTCGGCGAGCGTGAGGCTCCCCTCCCGCGGCTCCTGGCGCTTCGTCGCCTACAAGGCCGCCGACTCCGCCCACGTCGCGGCAACGAGCGCCGCGAGCGAGCGGCGCGTCGCCGCATGGGGCCCGCCGCATGTCCTGTCCCGCGCCGTGCCCGCGGTCTACTCGGTCAAGCGGGGCACCTCCTTCAAGATCACCGGCACGCTCTCGCCAGCACATCCAAAGGGCACGCTGGTGAGGGTGTGGGCGTCTCGCAGCGTTGGGAGGCGACCCGTGGGCAGGCGTCTTGTGTTCACCGGCCGGGTCATTTCGACGTCGAACGGCCAGAGCAAGTGGGTGAGCACGGTGAGGATCTCCACGGCCGGCTACTGGGGGTTCGCAGCATACAAGGACGCAGATCCGCTGCACGCCTACGGAAAGGCGACGGCCTGGAGCGCGAGAAACGTCAGGGTGAGGTAGGAGCGGGCGCGAGGTGGTGCCGCTCCACGGCAACGGGTTTCCACTAGCTGGTGCTGCGTCGTCCATGCGGCCCGCAAGGTGATGAGCTGGGTGCCACCGACCTCACGCCCTCCTAGGAGGGAGACCTCTCAGGGCCACGCTAGCACACAAGCCGATTCCTGCTGTTGTCCGGTCAGGTAGGGTCCAGTTCGGGTGTCAGAGTCGCCGGTCTAGGTGGGCTCGACGCGAGGAATCCCTGAGCCTCGCCTTGCGGTGTTGACGCCGTATACTGGTTCTTGAGAGACGGAGGCAACGGGGGACGACGATTCTCGACCGATTCGGGCAGTACGAGGTGCTCGGGGAGCTTGGCAGAGGCGCCATGGCTGTTGTTTGGCGCGCCTACGATCCGAGTCTCGATCGTGAGGTCGCGATCAAGGAACCTCGCATCTCGGAGGGCGCCGATGCCGAGCTCAAGAAGGCGTACATCGAGCGCTTCATCCGCGAAGCGAGAGCGGTTGCGCGTCTGAGCCATCCCTCAATCGTCACTGTTCATGCGGCCGACACATACGATGGCCGGACGGCGATGATCATGGAACTCGTTGACTGCGAGCTGCTCTCGCAGGCGATTCGTCGCGGCGCCGTCACACGACGGCTCGCGATCAGCATCATCGACCAGCTCCTTGACGCAGTCGCTTACGCCCACGAGCGCGGCGTGATCCATCGCGATCTCAAGCCGGCGAACATCTTCCTGACGCCAAACGGAACGATCAAGCTGGCGGACTTCGGCGTCGCGCACATCGACAGCACGCAGACGCTCACCATCGAGGGGACGATCCTCGGCACCCCCGCCTACATGTCCCCGGAGCAGATCAAAGGTCTTCCCACTGATGCCCGTTCGGACATCTTCTCCGTCGGCGTCATCGCATACGAGCTGCTGACCGGTTCGAACCCCTTCCAGGGATCCCCGGATACCAACGTCGCGACGGTGCTGTACAGGATCACCAATGCGGATACCGATCCTCCAGCTAGTCGCGATCCGTCGATACCCGTGCATCTCTCGGATACCGTGTCGAAGGCTCTCGCGAAGGAGCCGGATGAGCGATTCAGCAGCGCTGCCGAGATGAGGCACGCTTGGAGCGGCGCCGGGCAGGTAGCCGACGTCGGGTTCCCGGAAACATCGGTTCCCGTGGCCCCAGAAGTGATTCGCGGCGAGGGCGCCAGTCGTGACGACATGCTTGAGACCATCGTGGATCCGCTACAGGACGGCTCGCACGCCGAGACGGTCTTCGATCTGCCGGAGCGAGACGCGGCAGAGGAAGCCGTGTTGCCTGGGTTCGTCGACGTCGAGCGGACCGTGGAAGGTGACGAGACCGCATGCCCGGATGTCGTATCGGGAGAGCGAGAAGCGATCGAAGTTGAGGTCAGCCGGCAAGGGGAGCCATCGGAACCGCCTCCCGAGATCCCGGCCGAGGAGCGCGACACGCTCCCCTTCCCAAAGCCCGCCAAGCGCCGTTCGCGGCGCGTCTTCGCGGGTCTCGCGGTAGCTGCTCTGCTCGTTGTCGCGGGGATCGTCGCGGTCGCAATCCTGATCGACAACGAGCCGGAAGTCGCTTCCGAGCCCGACGACAGCATCCAGGGCGCGAGCACTCCTTCGTCGTGGCCGACGACTGGCGAGATTCGCGACGCCCAGGATCCTCTCGACGTGATGACGGTCGATCTTGCAGAAGGCACGACGGCCAGGTTCTCCATGACTGCCCCGGAGGGCGCGTCATTCGGTCTTGTGCTCTATGACCCATCAGTGAAGGCGCTTCCGGCGTCAGCGGTCGCCAGCGTCTCTCCCGATTCATCGACCGCGCTCGAATACGAGATCCCGATCTCGGGCCCCTACTCGCTGGCGGTCGTGCGCTCCGCAGGACAGGGCCGATACTCGGTCGACAAGTCAGTGAGTGAGCCAGACGACGAGTTGTCGGGTGCGAAGACGCCGCGCACCTGGCCGGTCAAGGGTGCGATCAGGGACGATCAAGATCCCCGCGATCTCGTGCGAGTGCGCCTCGAGAAGGGAGCTGCCGCGGTCTTCACCCTAAACGGACCCCAGGATGCTTCCTACAGGCTGGCGCTCTACGCTCCCTCTGCGGGCTCGGATCTCGCGAAACCGCTCGCTGTGTCCCGCGGCAACTCCTGGCCGCAGACGCTCTCCCACGCTGTGGGTTCCGGCGGCACCTATCCGCTCGCTGTCGTTCGCGACTCGGGTGCAGGCGAGTACACGGTTTCGAGAGCCATCACGAATCCGACGACGCTCAGTTTCGCGATCTCGGACTCGAGAGTACCCCGAGGTATCTCCACGCGTCTGACCGCCAGACTCGTCACAGTGCACAACAAGCCGCTCAGCGGCAAGACCGTCAGGTTCGAGATGTCGAAAGACCAGAAGAAGTGGACGCTGCTCAAGGCGGTCAAGACCGCATCGAACGGCACTGCCTCGCACGAATGGCGGCCCGGTGCGGCTGGAGGCTATCACGTCAGAGCCCGTTTCCTTGGTGCCGGGAACCTGAAGCAGTCCACGAGCACACGACGCCGAATCCAAGTGCACGAAGTGGGAAAGACTGATCCGGACTCGGGCGGCATAGAGGGCCATCCCTAGCGCCGTGCTCAAAGTCACGCCCCCGCGCCGATTGCGCGTTCGGAGCGGCAACATCACGCGCGCATCCCGCTGGTGTCTCCGGACCCACCGGCATCGCGGAGCGCCTCGTGCGCCTCACGCACTTGCGCTCGGTCATGTAGACTCCCTCGGTAGGGGAGGACTCTTGGCAGCGGGCGTCTTCGGTGGGTGCGTTCAATCGGGATTGGGGGCTGCGATATGGATTCGGGCCGATCGTGTTCCGGGGACATCCCGGAGGCAGGAGGGCCGTCCCAGCCGGTCGATCCAGGCTATCCGACGCTTGGCGAATGGTTGCAGCGAGCCACGGTCACGGCCGTCGCGGGAGTTGCCCTCGGAGTGGCACTGACCGGAACCCAAGGGTGCACTCGATCCGCAGGACTTGTCTCTGGCGTATCTGCTGGGAAAGCGACAACGGAGACTCCGTCTGGCTGGGATTCAACCGCGTACCTTCGAGGACTCCTTGCGACGGAACCAGTGAAGATCCCTGTGATCAAGACGAGCGAGACCGCGACGCCGCCGTCGTCGAAGATCACGACCGCGGCGGCCAAACCGGCTGCGACCACATCGAAGAAGACTACGTCCAAGTCGGCTTCGCGCAAGTCCCGACAGGGGACCGAGTCGGAGCCGAAGAGGGTGAGGCTCGGCGGCTTGCCACCGTATGAGCCGTAGCGCCTAGTGCAACTCGAGATCATTGTCACGACGGCCTGCAATCTGGCCTGCGACTACTGCTACGTCCGGGGCCTGGAGGAGCAGGACACCTCGCTCGAGGCGGTTCGCCGATGCCTTGCCCTGCCCGACTTCGATGGACGCATCTCCCTCTTCGGAGGCGAGCCCCTCCTCGACTTCGCCCGCCTGCGGGGGATGGTCGACTTCATCCGCGCTGTGCGCCCGGACGCCACATTCGCGATCACTACCAACGGCACCCTAATAGACAACGACATCGCCGCTTGGTGTGCGGAGGAGATGGACGCCGTCTGTGTGAGCATCGACGGGTGCGCCGAGACGCACGACGTACACCGAGTGGATCCGCGGGGCCAGGGGAGCGCAGAGAAGGCATGGCGGGGCTTGGAGCGCCTCGTATCCGCCGCTGCGCCCGTTGAAGTCGCCACAACTCTCAATCCCGACACCGCTCCCCGGCTGGCTGATTCCGTCGTTGCGTTGGTTGATGCAGGAATCCGTCGCGTCAACCACAACTTCAATGCGCGAGCTGTCTGGCCGGCGGAGGCATTGTCCGTGCTCGCGGCTCAGTACAGGGAACTCGAGGTTCACTACGAGCGGTGGATGCACGATCTGCCGGCGATGGAGTTCGTTCCGTTCGACAATCGGATCAAGTCGCACGTCAGCGAAGGAGCCACAGTCTGCGAATGTGCCGTGCAGGACTCCGTTCTCGTGATGCCCGACGGTCGTCTCGTGCCATGTGACGCATTCGTTGTGGACGTCGACCGGTGGTGTATCGGCACCGTGGAAGAGGGTCTCGACGAGGCACGGCGGAACCCGTGCCTGGAGCGCGCGCCCGCTCGGCAGGACGGGCGGTGCGCGGAGTGCCCCATCGCAACTCGTTGCTTCCGCACCTGCCGGTGCACGAATCTCCTCGGCAGCGGCAGCCCGCACATCGTCCCCGATGCCTACTCCGAGTACATGCGCCTCCTGACGGCATCGGCGGATCGGGTCGCGGCCAGGCTGTATGCCGAGGGCTCGACCAACTTCCTGAGCAGGTTCTATGGGGCAATCGCAGAGGGGGCAACCTGAGACGGATGCCGGAGCGTCGCAATCGCGCATGAAGCAGGACTCCGATCCTGGCTCGGGGGTGGCCCACGTTCCTCGGCAGGGCGTGTGAGTCGCTGCTGCATTCGGCCCAACCGAAGGCGAGCCCGCGTGCCTCCTCTTGACTGCGTGCCTCCTCTTGACTGCGTGCGACGACATTGCGAGAGGCACCTTGTGGGCCGATATGGTGGTCGTCTGCGGTAGGCTTGTGACGCGAACAGCCATGCTGTGCCAGGCTCATGTCCTTGCCGCCTCCCAACTGGATGCTCGTGCGCCGTCAGATGTGCCAGACAGCTGTGCTTCTCCTGCTGGTTGCCGCGGGCGTTGCGGCGACCGGATGCTCGGCTGTGCGGGACGTGTTCTCGACGACCCAGTCCGCTCCGGCGATCACCTCGCCGTGGCCGGCGGCGAGCATGGAGCACACCTACCCGCCGCCCGCGGTGGAGGACGCCTCGAACCGTCTAGAGATCGCGGCACGCTCGTCCGGCGAGCTCGGGGTGCAACGGCCCCTGCCCGACAACGACTCCGACGGCGTCAAGATCGCGACGTTCCTGGGCGACTCGAGCAGGCGTTTCTATGGCATCGGGCCGGTGCCCGAACAGCTCGACG
>CAYWCB010000069.1:0-9164 GCA_964456615.1 uncultured Eubacteriales bacterium
CGGGTACGAACTCCCTCGACCCGTCGAACGGAGGGAATGCGTGGGTCGGCTCCTCATCGTCTCCAACAGGCTCCCGCTCCAGGCAGGTGCCGACGAGTCGGGCGAGCTCGGCTTTGTCGGCAGCATCGGTGGTCTGGCGACAGGCCTCGGTTCGATCTACCGGCAGCACGGCGCGATGTGGATCGGTGCGGCCGAAGACGCCGACTTCGACCGCTGGAAGTCGTCGCAGGCCGGTCATGGAGCTGTACGTGAGCCGCACGCCAGGCGCTCGCATCGAGCAGAAGGAGACGTCGCTCGTCTGGCACTACCGGCAGACCGACCCGGAGCTGGGCAATCTGCGAAGGCGCGAGCTGCGCCACGCCTTGGAGCCGCTGGTTGCGAACGAGCGACTCGTCCTTCTCGAGGGGTCGCGCATTCTGGAGGCCCGGATTGCGGGCGTGGACAAGGGGCAGGTGGCCGCGGGCCTGTGCGCGGGAGAGTCGCCGGACTTCGTTCTCGCCGCGGGCGACGATAGGACCGACGAGGACATGTTCGCAGCGCTTCCACCGGACGCGTGGACGATATGCGTGCGTCGACGCGGTTCTCGCGCCCGATACCGGGCCAACTCTCCGTACGAGCTGCGGATCATACTCGCCGCGATACGGGGTGACACCATGTTCCAGCTCGAGGACTACCGCGATTTCGTCGGCGACGAGATCATCGCCGAGCTTCACCGCAAGGCGCGCCGCCTGCTGGGCCGCCGCGTTCTGCACATCAACTCCACGTACCAGGGCGGAGGCGTGGCGGAGCTGCTCGCCTCGATCGTGCCGCTCTTCAACGACGCCGGAGTGGATACGGACTGGCGCGTCCTCGCAGGCGACTTCGACTTCTTCTCGGTCACGAAGAAGTTCCACAACGCACTACAGGGCGGTCACATCGACCTCACCAAGCGGAAGCGGGACCTGTACGAAAGCATGACCACAGTACGAAAGCATGACCCGCCGCTTCGCGACGTACGCACAGTTGGATCGTGACGTCGTCGTCGCCCACGATCCCCAGCCTCTGCCGCTCATCCGCTACTTCAAGAAGCGGCAACCGTGGGTCTGGCGATGCCACATCGACCTGACGGACCCGAACCCGGCCCTCTGGCACTACCTGAAGGGCTTCATTCTCAGATACGACCTCGTCGTGGTCTCTCACCCCGACTACATGCGGGACGATCTCCCCGTCCAGCAGCGCGTGGTGAATCCGGCGATCGACCCGCTGGCGCACAAGAACCAGGACCTGCGCCCCGCGGAGATCGAGAGGCTTCTCAGGAAGCGCGGCGTGCCGCTCGACAAGCCGCTCGTCACGCGGATCTCCCGCTACGACCCCTGGAAGGACCCCGTCGGCGTGCTCGAGGTGTTCAAGCTCGTGCGACAGGAACAGGACTGCCGGCTCGTTCTGTGCGGGGGCGCCGCATCCGACGACCCGGAGGGCGCGCGCGTTCTTGCCGAGGTCGTGCGGCGTTCGAAGCGGCTCGTCGGCTCGGGCGACGTCGTGCTCATCGCCGGGGACAGCTCGAGCGTGTTCATCAACGCGCTGCAGCGAGCATCGACGGTCATCGTGCAGAAGTCGCTGCGCGAGGGGTTCGGCCTGACCGTCACGGAGGCGATGTGGAAGGGGACACCCGTTGTCGCTTCGCGCATCGGCGGCATACCGCTCCAGATAACGGACGGAGTCGACGGCTACCTGGTCGAACCGCGCGACATCGCCGGCACGGCGGACCGCGTCGTCTCTCTCCTGCGCGATCCCGATCTTGCCGAGTCGATCGGCGATGCGGCCCGCGAGACGGTGCGGCAGCGCTTCCTCATCACGCGGCTCCTTTCCGATGACCTCGACGTCGTCGGTTCGGTGCTGGGCTAGCGCCCGCAGGGTTCCGCGCGGGCACGCACCGCCGCGAACCGTGTGTGGCGAATGTGTGGACGTCGGCTTTCGTGCGGGCTTCGGCATCGCGTTTGCACTCCGTCCCCTCGCAGAGCGACAGATCCGATGCGCTACGGATGTGACAGATATGCTGCGGGTTTGTGGTAAAGTAAGGGTTTGTTGCGGCGTTTCCCTGACGATGCGGAGCGCGCGCATTGTGACTTGTACACGTTCTCTCGGGGAAGGCGATAGATGAAGGGCGGGCGGCGAGCCGCAAGCGTACTGCGCGCGGGGACTTCCATGGCGCTCGTTCTGGCGCTTGCGCTTCCTCCGTCCGCATTCGGCGCGGCAGCAGAGACGTCCGAGACGCCCACACCTCCTTCCGTCGGTGAGACGAAGACCGCTGCCCCCTCCGCTCCCAAGCCGGTCACGATCGGACCGGACTCTCCGTCGAGCCCAGAGTCGCCCTCTCGAGAGCTGCCCGACCCGTCGGCCATCGGCGATCCGGGAGTGGACCAGTTGACCGAGGAGTTCAGAGCGGCCCTTGCCGAGAAGCAGGCACGGCTCGATGCGTTCACCGCACAGCTCGAGGAGCTCGACCGTGAGCTCGCGATAGCCTCAGAGGCCTACAACGAGGCGTCGGACCGGCTGGCCGCGATGAACGACGAGGTCGAGGCCGCCGAACTCGACCTCGCGAGCGCCAACGACGCGTACGACCGTATCAGCGTCATCCTGGACGGCCAACTCGACACGATGTACCGCTCGGGCGCCTACTCTCCGGTCGAGATCCTGCTCGACTCGAAGTCCCTCAACGACTTCTTGTCCCGGCTCAAGTTCCTGAACACGCTCGGTACCGACAGCGCACAGGTGCTCGAGGAGTACGCCAAGACCCAGGCCCAACTCCAGGACCAGGTGTTCAAGCTCAAGAACGCGAAGCGTCTCGCCGAGTCCCTCGAGTTCGAGCTCAAAGCGCGCAAGATCGAGGTGCAGCTGAGGATCATCGAGCGCCAGGAGCTCTTCGAGGCCGCCCAGGCGGACCTGCTCGAGCTGCTGAGCACCCAGGCCGCCCGCCGCCAGGCCGAGGAAGCGGCCCTGCTCGCGGAGATTCTCGCCGGGGCGTCTAGAGCAGGCGTGGCGGTCATGCCTGGTTCGCCGGTCGAGACCGTCCTCGCCTACCATGGCGTCCCGTACCTGTGGGGCGGGGAGACGCCCGCCGGCTTCGACTGCTCCGGGCTCATCCTGTATGTGATGCGTCAGCACGGCGTCCTGCTCCCTCACTACTCCGGCAGCCAGTTCCTTCTCGGCGAGAAGGTCTCACCCGCCGAGCTGCAGCCGGGCGACGCTGTGTTCTTCGGATCGCCCATCCATCACGTGGGCATGTACATCGGCGGCGGCTACTTCGTCCATGCACCCCGCACCGGCGACTACGTGAAGATCTCGCCGCTCGCCGACCGGTCGGACTACGCAGGTGCGCGCCGCTACGCGTGGCAACCTCGCATAGAACCGGTCACGACCGGCGTCTCCTCGCCCGCTTCGGCGCTGACCAGCGTCGACTAGCGCCAGCCACAAGATGCGGGGGGTCATCGAGGCTGCTCTCGAAAGTGCGCGTCTGGCGGGGGCCACGTACGCGGACGTCCGTGTCGTCGACACCCAACACGAAGGCATCACCGTTGCGTCCGGCCGTCTCGAGGGCGTCGTCTCGAGCTCTTCGCTCGGAATCGGCGTGAGGGTCATCGCCGACGGGCGCTGGGGTTTCGCATCTACCCACGACATTACGAAGGATTCGGCCGCCGGCATCGCCAGACAGGCGGTGGCGATCGCTCGCGCCTCCTCACTGCTGCCGAGCCCGCCGGTCCACCTTGCCGAGGTCGCTCCGGTCGAGGACACCTGGACCGGACAGGCGGGCATCGATCCCTTCGGCGTGAGCATCGAGGACAAGCTCGCCGTGCTCATCGCCTCGGACGAGGCGATGCGAAATACCAGCCAGAGCGTCAAGCTCACCAAGGCGCAGTTGGGCTTCTACAAGATCCGCAAGTCGTTCGGCTCGAGCATCGGCTCCTTCATCGAGCAAGAGTGGACCGAGTCCGGCGCCGGCATCACCGCCTACGCCCTCGGCGAGGGCGAGCTCGTACCGCGCTCGTATCCGAACTCGCATGGAGGCGCCTGGATGCAGGCCGGCTGGGAGTTCGTGCTCGCGCTCGATCTCGTCGGCAACGCACCGCGCATCGCGGAGCAAGCAGCGGCGTTGCTCGCAGCGCCCGACCTCAAGCCCGGCGAGGCCGACCTCATCATCGACGGCAGCCAGGTCGCCCTGCAGGTGCACGAGTCGATCGGACACCCGACCGAGCTCGACAGAGTGCTCGGCGACGAGGCGGCGTTCGCGGGCACCTCGTTCCTCACGCTCTCGGACATCGGTTCGCTCCGCTACGGCTCAGATGCCGTCACGATCACCGCGGACGCGACGCTTCCCGGCTCGCTCGGCTCGTTCGGATACGACGACGAAGGCGTGCCCGCGCAGCGCAGCTATCTGGTGCGAGACGGCGTCTTCGAGGGTTTTCTGACCTCGCGCGAGTCGGCTCATGTTCTCGGCCGGACGTCGAACGGCTGCATGCGGGCCGACGGGTGGAACCGCACGCCGCTCATCCGCATGACAACCGTCTCGCTCGAGCCCGGTGAGTGGTCCCTGCCCGATCTCATCGCCGACACCGAGAACGGTCTCTACGTCGAGACGAACAACTCCTGGTCGATCGACGACAGGCGTCTCAACTTCCAGTTCGCGTGCGAGATCGGCTGGAAGATCGAGAACGGCGAGCTCACGAGCATCGTCAAGAGCCCCAACTACACGGGTATCACGCCCAAGTTCTGGAACTCGTGCGACGCGGTCTGCTCCGAGGAGTATTGGCGTGTGTGGGGCCTGCCCAACTGCGGCAAGGGTGAGCCGATGCAGGTCGCGCGCGTCGCGCACGGCGCCGCGCCTGCGCGTTTCCGGGGCGTGAAAGTGGGGGTCGGACGATGAACGCCGACGACGCGAAGCGGCTGGCGCTACGCGCCGTCGAACTCACGTCGGCGGACGAGGCCGAGGCGCTCGTCGTGTTCGAAACGTCCGCGCTGACGCGTTTTGCTAACAACCACATCCACCAGAACGTCGCCGAAGACGACGTTCTGGTCTCGGTGCGTGCCGCCATCGGGACGCGGATCGGGGTAGCCTCGACGAACCGGACCGACGAGGAGTCACTGCGCGCCGTGTGCGAGTCGGCCGTCATGGCGGCGTCGCAGGCCGCCGAGGACCCGAAGTTCCCGGGGCTGCCCGAGCCCGATGCCGTCACCACCCCCTCCGACCGGTACTGCGAGCAGACTGCCGGGTTCGACGCGCAGGCGCGCGCGGAGGCGGCCGCCGCCATCATCGGCCAGTCGGCGTCTCGGGGGCTCACGGTCGCCGGGACGGTCGCCGTATCGCTCCGCGCGACCGCCGTGGCGAACTCGAAGGGTATCGCTGTGGGTATGCCCACGAGCAACGCGCGAGCAACCGCGCTCGCCATGGGCGATGACGGCGGCAGCGGCTGGGCGTCTTGGGCCGGCAAGGACGCCGGGGAACTGGCTACCGACTCGCTCGGCGAGGAGGCGGCCTCGCTCGCGGTGCG
The DNA here is from genome assembly GCA_964456615.1 of uncultured Eubacteriales bacterium. Taxonomy (GTDB): domain Bacteria; phylum Actinomycetota; class Coriobacteriia; order Anaerosomatales; family CAVRZR01; genus CAVRZR01. The sequence continues at coordinate 5,526 of CAYWCB010000069.1, forward strand.
CTCCGCCGACCCGGCAGAGCTCGAGCCCGGCGAGTACGAGGTCGTCCTGGGACCCGAGGCCGTCGCCGACATCCTGCAGTTCCTCGCCTTCACCGGCTTCTCGGCGAAGGCCTACGAGGAAGGCCGCTCCTTCATGAGCGGGAAGCTGGAGAGCGTCTTCGGGTCCGAGCTCGTGACGATCGTCGACGACGCGCTCGCGCCGCACGCGATCGGTCTCACGTTCGATTATGAAGGCGTACCGAAACGGCCTGTCCCGATCATCGAGTACGGCGTCGCGCAGCGTCCGGTGACGGACTCCTACTGGGCCTCGCGCGGAGGCTGGCCCAATTCCGGCCATGCGCTGCCTGCGCCCAACTCATTCGGCCCGTACCCGCTCAACCTCGAGATGGCGGCAGGCGAGTCGACGCTGGACGAGCTCATCTCCTCGATCGAGACCGGCGTGTACGTGACGCGCTTCCACTACGTCAACGTCGAGGACCCCATGACCGTGCTGCTCACCGGCATGACCCGCGATGGCACGTTCGTGATAGAGAACGGCACGCTCGGACGTCCGCTCAAGAACCAGCGCTTCACGCAAAGCGCACTCGACGCCCTGTACTGGACGAGCGGGGTCACCGTCGAGCGACGCTTTGTGGGCGATGAGACGCCCTCGCTTGTGCCCGCGATCAAGGTCGATCGGTTCTCGTTCACTGGGCAGACGACATAGCGCGCGCCGCGCCGTCACAGAACAAGGGCCCTGACCTCTCCCCTGGCCAGGACCCTTGCTGGAACGGCGTCTGCATGGCGGGGGTGCCCCCGCGCATACTCGAGCCCGTTCCGTACGTCGGGGCCAAACACCCCGACTCCAACAGGTATCGGGCCGGCACGCGCGGGCCTTTAGACGCGGCGGGCTCGTCGGCAGCCCGAATCCGCGGACCGGCAGCGGGAAGCCTACTCGCTGGCGCGCTCGCCTTGCGCCTCGATCATCTCCTTGACCTTCATCAGACGCGTGAGGTCCGCTCGCTCGTTCTCATCGAGCTTCATGCGGATGTAGCGGATCGTCTCAGTGAGTTGCGGGATGAGCACATACTCGAGGGCGTTCACCCGCCGGCGCGTCCTTTCGATCTCAGCGGCAAGGAGCTCGATCGCCTTCTCCCTCTCGGCGAGCTCGATCATGCTCGGAGCCACGTCGACGAGACTCTGCAGCGCCGCGTCGAGCAGGACCGGTGTGGTGGCGAGCGAGTAGCCCTCCGGTCTGGGCAGCTCGGCGACACCGAGGACGGGGATGCGCACGCTCATCACGTTGCGCTCCTCGGGTGTGATGAGATCGGCGGGCGCTCCGGCGAGCAGCGCCTGGGTGATGTTCGCGCTGCCGGCCTCGGCGCGAGCGATCGCGAAGAGGCCGTACGCAGTGAAGAGCCGGCGCTCGACCGCTGAGCGGAGCCTGCGGTTCTCGGCGATTCGGGCCAGGAACTCCTTCAGCAACTCATCGAGCTTGTCCTTGAGCAGCTTGTGCCCCCGTCGCGCGACCTCGGCGCGACGCCGGAGCTTGAGAAGCTCCATCCGGTTGGGATTCACTCGCAGCGTAGGCATATCAGACCTTCATCAGGACCCAGAGCGCGAACGCTACGACTCCGACCACCGCGACGACGTTCACGATGCGCAGCCACTTCGCCGCCGGGCTGGGCTCGATACCGAGACGTCTCATCGCCCTCGTCGAGAAGACCTCGATCAGGACGAGCGCGCCCACGAGCGCGAGCAAGATGATGCCCCAGACGGGCTTCACGGCGTCGCGGCCACGGAGTCGGGGGAGTCCGCCGGCGATCCGGTCTCCTCTGCGGCCGGCTCCTCCTGCTCGGGCGGCTGAGGCGGCGTCGGCGCGACCGAAGCTGCCTCGGCCTCGGCGAGCGGCAAGTACTTCTCGATGTACTCGTCCTTGATGCGCTTGAGCTCGGTGCGCGGGAGCATCCGCGCGAGATCCCATCCGATGGCAAGCGTCTCGGCAACGCTGCGGTCCTCCCGGCGACCCTGCTGGATGAAACGGACCTCGAACGCGTCGGCGAATGCCACGTAGGACTTGTCGGTGTCCGAGAGCGCCGCCTCGCCCAGGATCACCGCGAGTTCCTTCGCCTGCACGCCTCGCGCGTACGCGCCGAAGAGCTGGTTCGAGAGGTCGGCGTGGTCCTCGCGGGTCTTGCCCGGACCAATGCCCTTCTGCTTGAGCCGCGAAAGCGAGGGCAGGACGGCCACCGGCGGGTAGATGCCTCGGCGGTGGAGGTTCCGGTCGAGGATGATCTGGCCCTCGGTGATGTAGCCGGTGAGGTCCGGGATCGGGTGCGTCTTGTCGTCTTCGGGCATCGACAGGATCGGGATCTGCGTGATCGAGCCCTTCTTGCCCTTCACGCGGCCCGCGCGCTCGTAGATCGAAGCGAGGTCGGTGTAGAGATAGCCGGGGAATCCCCTACGGCCCGGTACTTCCTTGCGTGCGGCAGAGACCTCGCGGAGCGCCTCGCAGTAGTACGTCATGTCCGTGAGGATGACGAGCACGTGCATGTCGCACTCGAAGGCGAGGAACTCCGCGACCGTGAGCGCCATGCGCGGGGTCGCGATGCGCTCCACAGCGGGATCGTCGGCTAGGTTGAGGAAGAGAACGGCGCGCTCGATAGCGGCGGTCGTGCGGAACTCCGTGATGAAGAAGTCGGCGTCCTCGAAGGTGATGCCCATCGCCGCGAAGACGACCGCGAACTCGCCCTCGAGCTTCTCGCCGGCGCGCCCAGGGTCCTCGCTTCGGGCGAGCACGCCGGATTGCCGCGCGATCTGCGCCGCGATCTCGTTGTGGGGCAGCCCCGAGCCCGAGAAGATCGGCAGCTTCTGACCGCGAACGAGCGGGTTGAGCCCGTCGATCGACGAGATGCCCGTCTGGATGAAGTCATCGGGGAAGTCCCGGGCGGTGGGATTGATCGGGCTTCCGTAGATCGACACCCGCTTCTCGGGGATGATGTCGGGCCCGACATCGCGCGGGCGCCCGAGTCCGTCGAACACCCTGCCGAGCATATCTCGAGATACGCCGATCTCGAGCGACCTGCCGAGGAAGCGGACCTTGGTCTCCGCGGGATTCGATCCGCGAGTGCCCTGGAAGGCCTGTACGAGCGCGACGTCGCCGTCGATCTCAAGGACGTTGCCGAGCGAGTGCGTGCCGTCCGGGAACTGGAGCTCGACGAGCTCGGCGTAGGTGACGCCTGCCACGTCCTCGACGAGCAGGAGCGGGCCGACGATCTCGCGCGTGGTCATGTACTCGCGTGCCATCTAGACGCTCACCTCCACCTGCGAGGCGGCGTTCTCGGTAGGCGCCGCGGCTCCGCCGACGAGTTGCGTCCTGATGGCGTCGCCGATGGCATCGAACTCCCCGAGCGCGTCCTCGGTGAGGTACTTCGCGCGGGCGATCCGCTCCCGCACAGGCGCCGAGAAGACCGCGTCGAGTGCGGCGCCCTCGGCGTGCGCGTCGACCGCCGTCGCATGGAAGAGGAGGATGGTCTCGAGCAGCCGGTCCTGCTTCTCGAGCGACGTGAACTGGTCGTCATCTCGAAACGCGTTCTGCTGCAGGAAGTCTTCGCGGATGGACTTCGCGGTCTCCATGAGGATCTGCTCCTCGGCGGAGAG
>CAYWCB010000070.1:0-9040 GCA_964456615.1 uncultured Eubacteriales bacterium
GGCCGCCATTCGGCGGCCGCTACTCGGCCAGGTACTTCTCCCATCGGAGCGGCGCATCGCACACGAATCCGGCGTAGAGGTCTTCCGCCAGGGAGACGAGCAGCTCCGCATCTTCGACCTCGCGCGCCCAATCGCCGGGAACCGAGTCGTATCCCAGCAGCGCGCCGAGCAGCTGACCGGTCAGGGCGCCGGTCGTGTCGCTGTCGCCGGTGATGTTCACAGCGGCGAGCACGCCCTCGGCGAAGTCCTCGGGAAACGACATCGCAGAGAAGAGTGCCACCCCGAGGGCCTCCTCGGCGACCCATCCCTCGCCGAGCAGCTCGTATGCCTCGTCGAGGTCGGCGTCGCTCATGAAGAGCTCCACCGCGAGGTCGAGTTTCTCGAGCACTTCGTCGTGCTCCTCCCAGCCGACGAGCAGCTCCCGGGCCTCGCCCACCGCCGCTCGGAGCGCCTCGCCCCGCGTGCAACGCGAGACGACCTCGGCCCACACCCCCGCCGCTAGGTACCCGCTCGGATGTCCGTGGGTGAGCGCGGCAGTCTCCGTCCCCACCTCGAATGCCCGCGACGGCTCGAAGGCCAGACCGACCGGCGCGACACGCATGATGCCGCCGGACCCCTTGCTGTCGTTGATGGGGTCGTCGATGTCTCCCGGACTCCCTCGCCGCAGCGCCGAGAGGCACGTGTTGCCCGGGTACCTGCTCTGGCTCTCGACATCCTGAAGCGAGAGCCACTCCTCGTACCCGGAGTAGACCTCGGCCACGAACTCGTCCGAGCCGGTGCGTCTCCATCGCCGAAGACCGCGGAGGAGTCCTACCGCCGTGGCCACGGTCATCTGCGTGTCGTCGCTGTAGGTTCCCGGACGGAAGGACACACCCCTGTCGTTGCTCCACGCGAGGAAACCAGTCACGCCATCGGGCCCGTGCAGCCGCAGGACCTCGGAGCGCGCCGCGAACTCGACCGGCACGCCGAGGGCGTCCCCGACCGCGCCGCCGATCAGGCAGCCCCGGAAGCGCTCGCGCGTCCTGTCCTCGGCAGTCTCCATAGCTCCGCTCACGTCGTGTCCCTCTCGTCCGATGATGACACGACCCGCGGGGGTTCCGCGCAGGCGGCGTCTTGGGTATACCTGACACGAGGCGTGAAAGGCGGAGTCCGCACGCGGCATGAGACACGTCGAGGCTGCGCGCGGTGGCGCCTGAAAGATCGGCGATCGACGATGGTTGCGGCCACGGAGAAAGGGGAGGTGCCGCATGGCAGACGAACGCACCGACGTAGCGGGGATGGTCGAACGTGCCTTCCTGATGGGCCTCGGCGTCATGGAGATGACGCGCGAGAGGATGACGGCCCTGACCAAAGACCTCGTCGAGCGCGGCAAGATGTCCGAGTCGGAGGCGAAGAAGGTCGCCGACCGCATCGGCGAGATGGCGAGCGAGCAGACCGAGAGCGTCCGCAAGGTCGTCGACAAGGAGAGCGACCGCCTCCTTCACGCCACCGGTGTTGCCACCAAGGAGGACCTCGAGGCGCTCAGGGCCGAGATCGCCGAGCTCAAGGCGCTCATCGCGGCGCGCCCGGTAGTCGACGAAGAGTACACCCCGTAGTGACGACGACCGTCGTCTGAGGACCGGTCGTGCCTCCACGCAAGCACGTCGAGCGGTATCGACAGATCGTCGGCATCCTCATCGACGAGGGTTTCGACAACGCGCTCGACATCACGGGCCTGCGCCGCTTCGCGCCGGTCCGCAGCCGCTTCCATCGGGAACAAGCAGCGCCCGACACGCTCGGCGTGCGCCTACGCAGGACCCTCGAGCGCCTCGGCCCGACCTTCGTGAAGATCGGGCAAGCCGCCTCGACGCGATCCGACGTCATCCCCGAGTCGATCGTCAAAGAGCTCATGAAGCTCCAGGACGAGGTCGCTTCCCTGTCGATCGACCAGGTGCGCGAGATAGTGCGGGAGGAACTAGGAGACGAGCCCGAGAGGGTCTTCGCGACGTTCGACGAGACCCCGCTCGCATCGGCATCCATCGGCCAGGTTCATGCCGCCACGCTCGACGACGGCACTCCGGTCGTCGTGAAGGTCCAGCGCCCGGGCGTGACGCATATCATCGAGACCGACATCGACATCCTTCTCACGCAGGCGCGCTTCGTGCGCGATCGCACCGAGATCGGCCAGCACTACGACATCGAGCAGCTCGTGAACGGATTCGCCGAGGCCGTCCGGGGCGAGGTCGACTACATCGCCGAGGGGCAGCGCGCCGAGCGGCTCGGTCGGATGTTCGAAGACGACGAGACGGTCGCGTTCCCCGAGGTCCACTGGGAGTACACGACGCAGCGCGTCCTCGCGCTCGATCATCTCGAGGGCATCCCCTTCAACAAGCCGCAGCTGCTCGACGAGGCCGGCCATGACCGCTCGCAGCTCGCGAAACGCGGCATCTACTGCTATCTGGAGCAGATATTCACATACGGCTACTTCCACGCCGACCCTCACCCGGGCAACCTCTTCGCCCTGCCCGACGGACGCGTGGGATTCACCGACTTCGGCCGCATCGGGACGATCTCGCAGGTCGGGCGCGACCAGCTCGCGGACCTATTCCTCGCCATCATCGACAACGACGTCCAGATGGCGGTCGACACGCTCGTGGATGCCGCCGGCATGCCCGGAGACCTCGATGTCGCACACCTGGAAGCCGAGGTCTCGCGGCTGATCACCAAGTACTACAACCGCTCCCTTCGCGAGGTGCACATCGGCGATCTCATCTCCGAGATCCTGAATCTCATCCGCGAGCACCACCTCATGATGTCGAGCGAGCTCGCCGTGCTGCTCACCACGCTCGTCGTGCTCGAAGGGCTCGGCACACAGCTCGACCCGAACTTCGACTTCGTGACCGTCACCGCCCCGTTCGCCCGCAAGATCACCGAGGCGCGCATGGAACCGAGGGCGCTGCTCCGCACGCTAATGCGCTCGCTCAGGCGCAGTTCCAGAATGCTCGCCGAGGTTCCCGAGTCGCTGTCGCGTTTCCTCAAGCGAGCCGGTCAGGGCGAGTTCCGCATGGCGGTGCGTCCCACGAACATCGAACCGCTCATGCTCCGTTTCGAGGAGGCGGTGAACCGGCTCTCGTTCGCGCTCGTCGTGGCGGCGTTCGTGGTCGGCCTGTCGATGCTCTTGCAGAACACCGAGCTGCCGAACGCCTTCGTCTGGATCGCGCGGTTCGCGCTCCTCGGCGCTGTCATCGTGGGAAGCTGGTTCTTCGTCTCGGCGATCATCGCGCACTACCGCCGCCGGTAGACCGAGGCGCGGCGAGCGCCCTCCGACGCCACTGCCGAGCGCGACCGAGTGGGGGCCACGCGTCGTCGCGCGCGACAGTCCGACGCTCAGCGCGGTATGCTCTTCCTGCCAGCGTTCCGTCACCTGAGCACGCGAACCGGGACCGGTGCGATGCACGGCACCGGGCACGTGCAGGGCGGCGCAGATGCCGCTGGTCGACCTGGGGTCAAGCGAAGGCTAAGGGGTAGCCATGACAGCGAAGCGAGCACTGCTGGTCGTCATCTCATTCGTCATCATCGCGGGCGTCCTCGCCGGATGCTCGGCGCAGGCCGAGGACGCCACCTTCCTCGGCTACAAGGAGCGCCCGACCAACAACACCCCCGGTATCGCGATCGTCCAGCTCGAGACCGGCGAACCCGCGGAAGCGGAGTGCAAGTACTCGACGCTCGAGAACGGGGTCCCGATCAAGGTCGAGAAGACCGGGGACGGCTACAGGGTTGTAGCCGTGTCGCCCGACTGGGACTAGGCACCGGTATTCCCTGACCCCGGCACCGACGCGCGGCGTTCCGGGAGCGGTTGGGCGCCCGCTCGCCGGGGTGTGGCGATCGCCGCCGGATCTTCCCGGGCCGCGAGCCGTCGGGAGGACCTTCGAGCCGAATCCCTCGGCAGCCGCACGCCTCGCCGACCTGCGCGTTCGATGGGGTGAGTGAGGCGCTGAGACGCGCGTTCAAGTGGGAACGGGAATAGGTAGAGGGGCGCACGGAGCGCGCTTCCACCCGAATGCCGGACGGAGGAGAAGTGCCCATGCCTGAGACAGCGAGCGCACCTGTCGCGACCACCGTCGCGATCGATGTCGACAACATCAGCTTCTCGTACGGGGACGTCGAGGCCGTCAAGGGGATCTCGTTTCAGGTCGCACAGGGGGAGATCCTCGGGTTCCTCGGCCCGAACGGCGCCGGCAAGTCCACGACGATCAAGGTGCTCACCGGACAGCTCACGCCCAAGTCGGGCGTGGCGCGGATCCTCGGCGCGGATGTGACCAGGGACGATCCGGAGGTCCAGGCGCAGATCGGCGTGTGCTTCGAAGAGAAGAACCTCTATCGGGACATGAGCGGCAAAGAGAACCTCGACTTCTTCGCGTCGCTCTTCGGCATGAGGGTCGATGCCGAGGCGCTGCTCCGGCGAGTTGGCCTTGCCGACCGCGGCAAGGACCGCGTGAGCAGCTACTCGAAGGGCATGAAGCAGCGGCTCATGGTGGCGCGCGCGCTCGTGAACCAGCCGAAGGTCCTCTTCCTGGACGAACCGACCGACGGACTGGATCCGGCCTCTTCCAAGGCGATCCGCGCGCTCATCCGCGAGGAAGCCGACCGAGGCGCCGCCGTGCTGCTCACGACGCACGACATGTGGGAAGCCGACGAGCTCTCGAACCGCGTGGCCTTCATCAACGAGGGCGAGCTCTATGCGATCGACACCCCCGAAAACCTGAAACTCGCGCACGGGCAGCGTGCTGTGAAGGTGCGGCTGCGCGAGGATGGCGAGGTCGTGGAGCGGGTCATCCCCCTGGATCAGCCGGACACCGGTGACCGGCTCAAGGGCGTCGTCGGTGAGGGCATCGTCACGATCCACACCGAGGAGTCGACGCTCGAGAACATCTTCATCGAGATGACCGGGAGGGGGCTCGAGGGATGAGCCGCCCGGTCTCCCGTGCCCGGATAGTCGGCGTCATCCTCAAGAAGGACGCACACGCGTTCACGCGGGACCGGCTGTGGATGTTCCTCACGGCCTTCGCGCTGGTGGCGTTCGTCGGGATCTTCTGGATCCTGCCCGACAAGGTCGACGAGACGATCACCGTCGGCGTCTATCCCCCTTCCCTCGCCGAGTCGCTGACGGCCCTGAGCGAGGCCCAGACACAGGATGCGGAGGGTGACCAGGCCGGGGCAGCGGGACAGCCCGAAGAGGCCGTCCAAGGGCTCGAGGTCGTGACGTTCGATTCGGTCGAGGAGCTCTCGGACATCATCTCCGGGGAGAAGAAGGCCGAGGGGAAGAAAGGCGACGTGAGCGTGGGGCTCGCCTTCCCCGAGGACTTCGTGGCCAAAGTGGCGAGCGGACAGCGCGCCACGGTCCAGGTGTTCGTCGACGCGAGCGTCCCCGCGGAGGTGCGCGACGCCATGTCGAGCGCGGTCCGCGAGATCGCCTACTTCCTCGCGGCCGCGGCCGGAGGCCGGGACCCGGAGACGGCCCTTCCGGTCAGGGAGCAGACGGTCGTGCTCGGTGAGGACCGCGCCGGCGATCAGGTCACGCTGCAGCAGAAGATGCGGCCCATGCTCGCGTTCATCGTGCTCATGATGGAATCGATGGCGCTCGGCTCTCTCATCACGATCGAGGTGCAGCAACGCACCGTGACGGCGCTCCTCGTCACGCCGGCGAGACTCTCGGACATCCTCGCGTCCAAGTCGATCCTGGGGACGACGATCGCGTTCGGCGAAGCTGTCATCGTCCTCGCGCTCACACGGTCGTTCTCGGGCTCGGATTGGAGCGTGCTGCTCGTCGCGGTTCTCCTCGGCGGCATCATCGCCACCAGCGTCGCCCTCATCTCCGGTTCCGCCGGACGCGACTTCATGGGAACGCTCTTCCTCGGCGTGGCCTTCCTCATCCCGCTTGCGATCCCCGCGTTCACCGCTCTCTTCCCGGGAACGCCGGCTTGGTGGGTCCAGGCGCTACCCACCTACGGCGTCATCGAAGCGCTCGTGGGAGCGACCGCCTACGGACAGTCGTGGACGGACCTGTGGAACTACGTCGCGCTCGCGGCGGTCTGGTGCATGGCGCTGTTCGGATTGGGTCTCTTCGTGCTGCGAAGGAGGGTGCGGACGCTATGAGCCTCCGTCGTGCGCTCAAGGTCGCGGGCAAGGAGCTGCGCATGGGCCCGCGCTCGACCGTCTTCATGTGGGCCGTGCTCCTGCCGGTGTTCATGACCTTCATCATCCAGGTCGTCTTCGCAAGTCTCTTCAACCCGGTGCCACGGCTCGGCATCGTGGACGCCGGCAGCTCCCGGCTGGTCGCAGACGCCCTGAAGCTCGAGGGCGTGGAGGTGACGGTGCTCGACGACGCCGAGAGGCTGAAGGCCCAGGTCGAAGCGAACGACCTCGATGCGGGGCTCGTTCTGCCCGCGGGGTTCGACCAGGCCGTGAAGGCCGGAGAGCGCCCCTTGCTGGAGTTCTACATCGGCGGAGAGAGCCTTGCCTCCAACCGCGTCATCCTGGGCGTGACCGCGCTCGACCTCGTGCGTGAGGTAGAGGGCAGACCGGCGCCCGTCGAGGTCGAGGTGAACGACTTCGGCAAGGACGTGCTGCCGATCTCGCGCCGGCTGGTGCCGTTCATCCTGATGTACGCGCTCATCATGTCCGCCGTGTTCCTTCCCGCGTTCTCGCTCGTCGAGGAGCGCGAGATGCATACGCTCGAGGCGCTCATCGTCACTCCGGTCAAGTTGTCGGAGGTCGTCACGGGCAAGGCGATCCTCGGCTTCTCGATCGCGGTCGTGATGTCGTTCGTGACGCTCGCGATCAACAGCGCTCTCGACGCGTCGTTCGTGGCACTGGCGGCGGTGATCGTCGTGGCTGCCATCATGTGCACCGCGCTCGGGCTCATCTACGCCACGGGCTCGAAGGATGCGACCGCGCTCTTCGCGTTCATCAAGGGCACCGGGATCATCAACTTCGCGCCGGAGATCTTCTACGTGTTCCCGAATTGGCCGCAGTGGATCGCGAAGATCTTCCCGACCTACTGGTTCATCAATCCGATCTACGAGATCGCCATCAAGGGCAGCACGCTGGCAGACGTGTGGTGGCAGCTCGTGATCGCTCTAGGTGCGTCGGTGGCGCTGCTCGGGCTCGGCGTGCTCATGACGAAGCGGCTGCAGCGGCAGATCGCCGGCGGGTAGGGGCGATCCGGGAGAGCGCGCGAGACGTGCGGGAAGCGGCGGACGGCTGCCGAGAGGCCCTTTCGCTCGACCCCGAGAGGCCCCGTACCGCCCGGCGGCCCGGATGCTCCGTCGCGCCTGCAAGGTCACGTCGCACAAGGAGAACGGATACGCCAACGGACACGCCGACGCGCCGGTCTCAGCCCTCCGGTAGCACCGTCACGCCCCATCCGGTGCCCGTGTGCGTGGCGATCACCGAGCCCGTCTCGTAGACGACCATCTCGGCGACCTCCCAGCGGGAGCCCAGCGCTTCGGCGAGGCGCTGCGCGCGAGGTTCGCTCAGAGCATGGCCGACGGCGAACTTTGCACGCCTGGCCGAACCCATCTGCCGGGCGACCCAGTCGAGCGTGTGCTCCATCGCCGCGCGCTCGCCTCGGCTGCGCGCCACGGGCTGGAACTCCCCGCTCTCGTCGACCGTGAGCGTGACCTTGACGTTCAGCAGCGAGCCGAGGAAGGCGGAGACCCGCCCGATCCGCCCGCCGCGCGCGAGATTGTCGAGCGAGTCGAGGCCGACGATCATGCGTACCCTGTCGCGCACGGAATGGACGCGCTCGAGGGCCTGCCCGACGCCGAGGCCCTCGGCGGCTGCCGCTGCCGCCTCGCGTACCTGCCACGCGAGCGCCCACGAGAGGTTCAGCGAGTCGACGACGTGCACGCGGCCTTCGAACCGCTCGGCGGCCTTTTTGGCCGACTCGATCGTGCCGGAGAGCTTGGAGGAGATGTGCACGGACACCACCTCGGGCAGCCTCTCGAGCGCGCGCTCGTAGACCTCGGCGAACGCCCCGACGCTCGGCTGCGAGGTGGTCGGGAGGTCCGGCGCGCTTCGCATCCGCTCGAAGAACTGCTCCTGCGTGAGCACTCCATCCGCGAAGGTCTCCTCGCCGAAGTTGACCAGCAGGGGCACGACCTCGATGCCGTGCTCTTCGGCCATCGCCGGCGGGATGTCGGCCGTGCTGTCCGTGACGACCGCGAACGAGCCGGCCGACCTCGTGGTCTCCGTCACCTGTTCCTCCTCCTCCGGGCGTACATCGTCAGTATGCCGTTCGCCCACCTGGACTGCGAGCGGCGACGACCCGCGGCGGCGATCCGCGCAAGTGACTGCGGCTCGGGCGGGCGCGTCCCGTCCCAGCCTGTTCGTTCCCCTCGACACGCGACCCCCCGTCGGGAGCATAATCCTGGTGTGCGACCGAGGTGAGCCTGTCCGGCAGGGGGCCGGACACGGGTGCGGGAGAGCTTGCGATGTCAGCTGGGAACAAGAGGGGCCTGGCCGTGACCGCGCCGCTCTTGTTCGCACTCTTCGTCGCCCTCGCGTGGCCGCTCGGCTTCGGTGAGATGCCCGCAGTCCACGCGCAGACCCACGGACCCCCGGGCCGGATGCGCGGCGAGGCGACGTCGCCGACGACCACGCAGCCGTCGCCCTCCGTCTCCACGCAGCCCACGCAGTCGGTCCCGGCGAGCGGGTCCGTCACGCCGACGCCTCCGGTGACGCCCGTCAAGCCCGAACCGAAGCCGAAGCCGAAACCCAAGCCTCCGGACCGCTCGTGGATGAAGCGCTACTACGGCCGCCGCGTGCACCGCATCATCACGACACGAAGGGCGGTAGCGCTCACGTTCGACGACGGCCCGACGAAGCTCACCAAGAAGACGGTGCAGATCCTCGACCGCTACGGCGCCAAGGGCACCTTCTTCGTGACCGGCTACTGCTCGCGCCATTCCTGGGCCGCGGCCGTGAACCGCTACACCGTCGCCCACGGGCACGAGCTCGCGAACCACACCGAGCACCACAAGGGGCTCCGCCGAGACCG
>CAYWCB010000071.1:0-9040 GCA_964456615.1 uncultured Eubacteriales bacterium
TTGTCTTCCCCGGCGTCGCGGGCCGCGAGCGCCTCGTCGATGGCGACACGCAGGGCGTGGCTCGACTCCGGTGCCGGGAGGATGCCCTCGGCACGGGCGAACTGGACCGCCGCATCGAAGCACGCGATCTGATGCACCGCGACGGCCTCCATCTCGCCCTCGTGCACGAGCGCAGAGACGAGCGGCGAGTCGCCATGGTAGCGCAAGCCACCCGCGTGGATGCCTGCCGGCACGAAGTCGTGACCGAGCGTGTACATCATGACCTGCGGCGCCATGCCGGCCTCGTCGCCGAGGTCGTAGCGGTACTCGCCCTTGGTGAGCGTCGGACAGGCCCTCGGCTCCACCGCGACCAGACGCGTGTTGGTGCCCATCGTCTTCTTGCGGTGGAAGTACGGGAACGACATGCCGGCGAAGTTCGAGCCGCCGCCGACGCAGCCGATGACGACGTCAGGCTCGGCGCCCGCCATCTCCATCTGCTTGATCGCCTCCAGACCGATGACCGTCTGGTGCAGGCACACGTGGTTGAGCACCGACCCGAGCGAGTAGTGGCACGTCGGATCCTTCGCTGCGACCTCCACGGCCTCGGAAATGGCGATGCCAAGAGAACCCGTGGAGTTCGGATCCATCTCGAGCACCCGCTTGCCCGCGTCCGTCAGATTCGAGGGGGACGGATGCACGGTCGCGCCGTAGGTCTCCATGAGGATGCGACGGTAGGGCTTCTGGTTGTAGGAGACCTTGACCATGAAGACCTCGATGTCGATGCCGTAGAGCGCACCGGCGATCGAGAGCGCGGAGCCCCACTGGCCGGCGCCGGTCTCGGTGGAGATCTTCTTGATGCCCTCCTGCTTGTTGTAGTACGCCTGCGCGATCGCCGTGTTCGGCTTGTGCGAGCCGGCCGGGCTCACGCCCTCGTACTTGTAGAAGATCTTGACGCCCTCCGGCAGGCCGAGGTTCTTCTCGAGTTGCCTTGCACGATGCAGAGGCGAGGGCCGATACGTCTTGAAGACGTCGAGTATCGCGCCCGGGATGTCGATCCAGCGCTCCTGGCTGACCTCCTGCATGATGCACTCCATCGGGAAGAGCACCGCGAGCTGCTCCGGCCCGATAGGGCTTCCGTCAGGCGCCAACGGGGGCGGCACCTGAACGGGCATGTCCGGCTGGATGTTGTACCACGCAGTCGGCATGTCCTTCTCGTCGAGCACGTACCGTGTCCTGTCCGTCATCCCGCCATCACCCCTTCCTGCAACGCCCTCCCGAGCGTCGCTCTCCGACGGGGCGCACGTCCCCGCCGAAACCCTGTCCCGGACCGTCTCGGCGGCCCGGGCGCTACGCCGTCATTTCTCGGGCGCGAGCGGGAGCCGCATGCTCCCTCGGCACGCCCGTCAGCTGTTCCAGCACGTCTTCTGGGACGGGCGCACGCATGAGCGCCTCCCCCACAAGCACCGCACTCGCGCCCGCTCTCGCAGCAGCCTCCACGTCGCTTCTCGAACGTACCCCACTCTCGGCGACCACGAGCGCCCCTGCTCCCGCCGCCGCGCGCACGGTCGACCTCGCGGCTTCCGTATCGACCTCGAGGGTCCTCAAGTCCCGGCTGTTCACGCCGACGATGTGCGCCCTCGCCGCCAGCGCGACGTCGAGCTCCGCGGCATCGTGTACCTCGACGAGCGCTTGCAGGCCTAGCGTGTGAGCGAGGTCGAGGTAGCCGGCTGTCCGTTCTCCGAGCACGCTCACCATGAGCAGCACGGCATCGGCCCCGTGTGCGCGCGCGATGAAGAGCTGTACCGGTTCGACCACGAAGTCCTTGCAGAGCACGGCCAGGTCGACCGCGTCGCTCACGTCGGAAAGGTCTGCGAACGACCCGCCGAACGAGTCCGGCTCGGTGAGCACGCTGATCGCCGCCGCTCCGCCGTCCTGGTAGTGCAGCGCCTGCTTGGAAGCCTCGCGATCGAGCGCTATGGCCCCCGCCGAGGGAGATGCCTTCTTCACCTCGGCGATGACGGCGACATCGGGCCTGGAGGCCAGCGTGAGGGCGAAGTCGCGCGGCGGGCGCGCACACGAGACGAGCCGCTCCAGTTCGGGAGCCGCTAGCGAGCCGAACTCCTCGGCGATCCGGTGCTTGCGCTGCGCGATCATGTCGAACAGAAAGCTCACGCCGACTCCTGTCCTTCTCGCTCCCGGGCCTGCTCGCCGAGATGCGTCGAGAGCTTGACGAGGGACTCGAGCACCCCGCGTGCGCGACCCGAGTCGATCGACTCCCGCGAGCGTACGACGCCCTCGGCCAGGTCGGCGACTTCTCCCGCCGCGAGCAGCGCAGCGGCCGCGTTCAGCACGACCACGTCGCGCCTGGGACCGTGCTCGCCGTCGAGGATCGCTCGCAGGATGTCTGCGTTCTGGCCGGCCTCGCCACCCGCGATGTCGGTCAGTGTGGCCTTCGGGATACCCACTTGTTCGGGCGACACCTCGTAGACCTTCGTGCCGGTGCCGCCCTCCGCAACGGCGTCGGCATCGAACTCCGCCACCGTTGTCGGGCCGATCGTCGAGACCTCGTCCATGCCGGGGTACCCGTTCACGACGAGCACGCGCTCGGCGCCCAGCCTGGCCGCAACCTCGGCCATCATCGGCGCGAGGCGCGCGTCGTAGACGCCGAGCAGTTGTCGCGTCGCTCCGGCGGGATTCGTGAGCGGGCCGAGGATGTTGAAGATCGTGCGGATGCGGATCTCCCTGCGGGGAGCCGCAGCGTGGCGCATGCTCGCGTGGAGCGTCTGCGCGAACAGGAAGCCCACACCGCACTCGTCGATGCAGCGCGCCATGTCCGCCGCCGAGAGGGTCACGTCCACGCCGAGCGCTTCGAGCACGTCCGCGCTTCCCGCCGATGAGGAGACCGCGCGGTTGCCGTGCTTGGCGACCGCCACACCAGCGCCGGCGACGACGAACGCGGCGGAGGTCGAGATGTTGAAGGTGTGCAGCCCATCGCCGCCGGTACCGCACGTGTCGACATAGCGGGTCGTGACCGGCCGAACGGGCGTCACGCGCTCCCTCATCGCTCGCGCGAAGCCGACGATCTCGTCGGCGGTCTCGCCCTTCATGCGCATCGCCACGACGAGCGCGCTGATCTGGGCGGGTGTGGCGTCGCCGTCCATGATCGTGCCCATGACAAGCCGCGCTTCATCTTCCGTGAGCGAGCCGCCCGACGAGGCACGCGCGATAGCACCGCCGATGTCCGTGACCTCGGCCATCCCGGCTGACGCGCGGGACGCGCCCCCGGCCGCCGCGACAGCCTCCGGCGCCCCGGCCGACTGCGCATCGAGCGGCACCTCACCGGTCACGTCGAGGAAGTTCGCCAGCAAGCGTGTGCCTTCGGGCGTGAGCACGCTCTCGGGGTGGAACTGCACGCCGAAGACGGGCCGCTCGCGGTGGTGCACGGCCATGACGATGCCGTCGGAAGTGCGTGCCTGCACCTCGAGCACGTGAGGAACGCTCTCCGTCTCGACGCACAGCGAATGGTACCGGGTCGCGGTGAAGGGGCTCGGGATGCCGGCGAACAGGCCCTGTCCGTCGTGCTCGATCTCGTCGGTCTTGCCGTGCACGGGCACGGGTGCCCTGCACACCTGCCCGCCGTACACGTCCGCGATCGCCTGGTGTCCCAGGCACACGCCGAGCACCGGCACTCCAGCCCCGGCCGCGGCACGTATGACATCCCGCGACACCCCGGAATCCTCGGGCGTGCCCGGTCCCGGCGAGATGACGACGCCTCTTGGCGCGAGCGCGAGCGCCCCCTCGGCCGTCACGGCGTCGTTCCGGCGCACCTGGACCTCGGCGCCGAGTGCAGCGAGCAGCTGCACGAGGTTGTAGGTGAACGAGTCGTAGTTGTCGATCACGAGGATCACGCGACCACCCCCGTCGCGACGCCTTCCCGCTCGTGCATCCCGGCGGCGAGCTCGAGCGCGTGATGCAAGGCCCTCGCTTTGTGCAGGCACTCCTCGTACTCCGCCTCGGGAACGGAGTCGGCCACGATGCCCGCGCCCGACTGCAGGTATGCGCGTCCGTTCGCGATGGTGAAGGTGCGTATCGTGATGCACATATCCATCGCCCCGTCGAGGCCTACGTAGCCGACGGTGCCCGCGTACGGGCCGCGCGCCGCGGGCTCGAGCTCGCGGATGATCTCCATCGCGCGCACCTTCGGTGCTCCCGAGACCGTGCCTGCCGGGAAGGTCGCGCGAAGGGCGTCGAACGCGTCCTTGCCTTCGGCGAGCGTGCCCGTCACGTTCGAGACGATGTGCATGACGTGGCTGTAGTACTCGACCTCCATGAGCTCGTCGACGCTGACCGTGCCCGCCTTCGCCACGCGACCGAGATCGTTGCGGCCGAGGTCCACCAGCATCACGTGCTCGGCGCGCTCCTTCTCGTCCGCGAGGAGCTCGGCGCGCAACCGGCCGTCCTCGGCAAGGTCGACACCACGTGGCCGCGTCCCCGCGAGCGGACGAGTGAGCACCTGGCCGTCCTCGACCCGCACGAGCGGTTCGGGGCTCGACCCGACGAGCGTGACGTCGCGCGTGCGCAGGTAGAACATGTAGGGACTCGGATTCACGGCGCGAAGCACCCGATAGAGATCGAGCCCGTCGCCCTCGTATGGCGCCGAGAAGCGTTGCGAGAGCACCACCTGGAAGATGTCGCCGGCCTCGATGTAGTCCTTCGCCGTGCGCACCGCCGAGAGGAACTCCTCGCGTGTCGTATCCGCCTTCAGCGGGACCTTGGAGGTCACTCCCACCGCCCCCAGCTCGGCCGCGCCAGGTCCGGCATCGATGCGTCGCAAATAGGTGTCGATGCGCCCGAGCGCCCGGTCGTACGCGAGCTCCGGTGCACCACCCGGGCGGACTGGCGCGATCACCTGCATAACGCGGCGCGCATGATCGAACGCCACGACCACGTCGGCGAACATGAATGCGAGGTCCGGCACCCCGATCTCGTCGGTCTCGTGCCGGTCGATCTTCTCGAACCCGCACACCGACTCGTAGCCCACGTACCCGACCGCCCCACCCACGAAGAGCGGCAGCCCGGGCACGCGCGCCACGCGACCCGCCGCGAGCCTGCGGCTGACGACCTCCAGCGGGTCCTTCGCCTTCTCGCCGGTCACGCCGCCGTTCTCGATCACGACGTCGCTCCCGTGGGCCGTCACGACCTCACGGTCACCCACTCCGAGGAAGCTGTACCGGCCGAGCCGCTCCCCGCCGGTCACGCTCTCCAGAAGGAACGCGTGCTCCGCCCCCTGGGCGAGCGCCATGAAGGCGCCGATGGGCGTCGCCAGATCCGCGTAGACCTCCCGTGCGACCGGCACCACCTCGTGGTCCGCCGCCAACCTCACGAACTCTTCTCTCGTCGGTACTATCATGCCTCCACACTCCTCGCTCGGCTTGGCTGCCGCCGCGCGCTTCGTCGAGATCTCGCGTCCCCTGCTGCCTTCCGTCTCGCCTGCACCGCACGTACGGAACGGGCCCGAGGAAACACAAAGACCCCTCATCCTCAAGGGACGAGAGGTCTTCTCGCGGTGCCACCCTCGTTGACCCGCCGCTTGCGCGGCGAGCCCACTCATCCTGACGGTACGTGGAACCTTGCGGCGCCCGATCGTGCGATCGGGTCTCCACCCGGCTCCGAATACCCGGCCCTTCGTATCGGTAGGGATCCGCCGGAACTACTCAGCCGCCAGGCCTTTGCTCCAGAGCCTCAGGGGCCCATTCCCTCCGACCGCTCACGCCGGGCTTCCACCGTCTCCGGCTCTCTAGGCTTCGCGGGCGGGGTACTCATCCCCGTCACGGGCGCGAATGTTCGATTACGCGGTACTCTACACGCCCCGGGACTCGGCACGCAACCCCCCGAGTTGTCACACCCCCCGAGTTGCCTCCCCCCGAGTTGCCTCACCAGGAATGTCGTCCAAATCGATTCGTTGCCTCACGTAAGAATGCCGTCGAAACGCCTAGCCTTGCTCTCGTCTCGGCCGGCGAAGCGCAAGGGCCCCCGGCCTCTCGGGAACACCCCTTTGCACGCCGCAACCCAGTGGTGTTATGATGCGTTCAGGTTCTTAAGACTTGCTAAGGTTGGCTCAGACGTTGCTTGTTCAGTCCCGGCTCATCTCGCAAGCGACGAAGGACCCTGATGCCAGGGCCGTGAAGGAGCAGACCTGATGGTTCGCAAGGAGACATGTCCGCGCTGCAAGGGCAATCGGTGGGTGCGCATCCAGACGCAGTCAGGAAGACAACTCCCTCAGAAGTGCCCCGAATGCGGCGGCCAGGGATACAAGATCCGGTTGACGCGCTAGAGTTCCAGCCTCGGCGCCGGTGGCGTCATCGGCATGACCGGCAAGTTCGGCTTCGGCTCGGGCGGAATGCCTTCCACGCCCAGTACCTCCCGCAACCGAAGCACCCGCCGCCACTCGGGATCCTCTTCATCGTTCGTGGCATCCCCCGTCCAGCAGTAGAAGAGCTGCGCGAACCCAGGTCCGGCGGCGGGGACGAAGTTGTTGAAGCGGATGCAGTCCTCGAGTGCCGAGAGCATCGACAGCGGCTCCCTGAGCAGCAGCATCCCCTCCGCGTCCGCGACCTCGGCCTGCCGAAGATGCGTGCGGCGAGACCCGAACGCGGCGACCTCCGTGACGGCCACGAACGCCGCAGCGACGATGAAGAGCCAGCCGAGGGCAACTGCGCTCCCGTCGCGGGACGCTCCCCAGGCAAGTGCCCTCTGATCCCCCAACATCGCTGCGGAATCCACCTCGGCAGACCGGCGAAGCTGCCTGTCGCGGATCGACCACAGAGGACGAGTGAGAGCGGTGACACCCGTCGCGTAGATCGTGTCGCCAGAGCGCAATCGGGCGATGAGATTCGCGAACACGGCCCGCTGCTCATCGACAGGGAGGCGATCCACGAGTCCGCGCGTGACGCCCACGATGGGCCGACGACGTGACGCCGCGAAGACGAACGCGTTCACATTCGACGTTTCGAGCACATAGAGCGCCGGAGCGGGAGCGATGCCCGCAGCGATCGCCATGTCCTTGAGCGCCATCTTCGTCGGCAGTTCCTCCCCTTTGGGCGAGATGACCGCGCCCAGACGACGAACGAGCCACCTCTCGGACCTCGACAGCGCGACGCCGGCCCAAACGAGAGCTCCTCCGAACGCGGCGAGGCTTGCGCCCGCTAGCGCGATCCCCAGGTACGTGGCCGCGGCCTGGACCCCATCCGACAGCGACGCGAACAGCATCACCGGCAACATCGCGAGAAGAACGACGAGATCCACGCCGAGGACGCTTCCCACCACGAAGAGGCCGACGCTCAACGCCAGCTTGAAACGGTTGCGGTCGACGCGGTCCCACAGTGGCTCCATCCGATGCCGACTCGGCCCGAGACGCACTTCCGGCGGGCGGATGTCCTCAGCGGGCGTCATCTAGCGGCGCCTGCCCTCAAGCTCGGCCGCCAGGTCCTCGAGCGTGAGGCCCTGACGCACCATCACGACGAGCAGGTGGTACACGAGGTCGCCGATCTCGTAGCGCAAATGCTCCGCGTCATCATCCTTGGCCGCCATGATGACCTCCCCGGACTCCTCGGCGACCTTCTTGAGCAGCGAATCGAGCGGCCCGCCGAGGAGCTGCGCGGTGTAGCTCCCTTCGGGCATCTCGCGTTTGCGCTCCTCCAATACGCCGAAGAGGTCCTCGAGCACCGCTCCGAGCGGCGGCGTCGGAGTCTCAGTCATAGCAGCTGCTCCCTTCCCCACCCGCAAGTGACGCGGGCTCGGGGTACAGGCGGCGGTAGAAGCACGAGCGCTCGCTTGTGTGGCACGCCCCGGCTCCGTGCTGGGTGACCTTCACGAGCAGGCAATCCGCGTCGCAGTCGTAGAGGACTTCGTGCACGTCCTGCACGTGTCCCGACGACTCGCCCTTCATCCAGTACTTCTGACGGGAGCGGCTCCAGAACCACGTTCTCCCCGTCTCGAGCGTCTTCGAGAGCGCCTCTGCGTTCATGTAGGCGACCATGAGCACGTCACCGGTCTCGCGGTCCTGGATGACCGCGGGGATGAGGCCCGCCTCGTCGTAGGTCAGGTCCTTGGCATCGAGGAGGTCCTTCTCTCGATCGGTCATCTCACTGCCTCCGTCTGTCACGCTCGTGCCCGCTGCCGCGCATCAGGCGCTGGCTCGCGTTGTGAGCCGCGTCGCCTACAACCGCACGGGCACCCCGTGAGCGGCCATCGACTCCTTCACCTGTCGTATCGAGAACTCGCCAAAGTGGAACACGCTCGCCGCGAGCACGGCATCGGCGTCGGCCTCTACGACCGCCTCGGCGAAATGCTCGAGCTCACCGGCTCCGCCGCTCGCGATGACGGGGATGTTGACTACACGCGTGATGGCGCGGGTGAGCGGGATGTCGAACCCGTCCTTGGTGCCGTCGCGATCCATGCTCGTGAGCAGGATCTCGCCCGCTCCGCGCCGCTCTACCTCCTCCGCCCACCGGACGGCGTCGATGCCGGTCGGTGTCCGTCCCCCAGCGGTGTAGACCTCCCACGCATCGCCGCGGCCCTTCACGCGCTTCGCGTCGATCGCCACCACGATGCACTGCGAGCCATAGATGCGCGCGGTCTGCGTGACGAGCGCGGGGTCCGCGACAGCAGCGGAGTTGATCGACGTCTTGTCGCAGCCCGCGGAGAGCATCTCTCGGATGTCCGCCGCCGAGCGCATTCCCCCGCCGACCGTGTACGGGATGAAGACCTCCTCGGCGGTGCGTGCTGCGACCTCGAGCATGTACGGGCGCTCCTCATGCGTGGCCGTGATGTCGAGGAAGACGAGCTCGTCGGCGCCCTCGCGGTCGTAGACCGCCGCGAGTTCCACCGGGTCGCCCGCGTCCCGCAGGTTCACGAAGTTCACGCCCTTGACGACGCGACCCTGGTGCACGTCGAGACAGGGTATGACGCGCTTCATCAGCATCGGATCAGGTCCCCCGCCGCAGCGTGGCAACCGCCAACGCGGCACGCAGATCGATCGTGCCCTCGTAGAGAGCACGCC
>CAYWCB010000072.1:0-9027 GCA_964456615.1 uncultured Eubacteriales bacterium
CGTGCCTGCACGTGACGACCGAGACGGCGAACCTCATGCGCACGCTCAAGGCCGGAGGGGCGGAGATCGTGCTGTGCGCATCCAACCCGCTGTCGACACAGGACGATGTCGCCGCCGCGCTCGTCTCCGAGTACGGCATCCGCACGTACGCCATCAAGGGGGAGGACACCCAGACGTACTACAGCCACATAGACTCGGCCATCGACCACAAGCCGCACATCACGATGGACGACGGCGCGGATGTCGTGGGCCGGATACACGCCGAGCGCGCCGAGGTGCTCGCGGACATCATCGGCGGGACCGAGGAGACGACGACCGGCGTCATCCGGCTGAAGGCCATGGCCGCCGACGGCGCACTCCGCTACCCGATCGTCTCCGTGAACGACGCCAACACCAAACACCTCTTCGACAACCGGTACGGTACCGGGCAGTCGACGCTCGACGGGATCGTCCGCGCGACGAACCGCCTCGTCGCCGGGCGTACGATCGTTGTCTCCGGCTACGGGTGGTGTGGCCGCGGCGTGGCGATGCGCGCGGACGGGCTCGGCGGCAACGTCATCGTGTGCGAGGTCGATCCGCTCCGCGCACTTGAAGCCGTCATGGACGGCCATCGCGTCATGCCCGCTGTCGAGGCCGCTGCGCAGTGCGACATCTGGGTCACCGTGACCGGAGACATCAACGTCATAGACTCGGCCGCCTTCGACGCGATGAAGGACGGTGCGATCATCGCGAACTCCGGACACTTCAACGTCGAGATCAACATCCCCCACCTGCGCGAGAAGGCGGCCTCGGTGCGCGAGGTCCGGCCCCTCGTCGAGGAATTCGTCATGCCCGACGGACGCACGATCTACCTGCTCGCCGACGGTCGCCTTGTGAATCTCGCGTGCGCGGAGGGTCACCCCGCGAGTGTCATGGACATGTCGTTCGCGAACCAGGCGCTGTCCGCGGAACACATGGTCACGCACGCCTCGCCGCTCAAGCCGGGAGTCTACCCGGTACCTGCGGAGATCGACGAGGCGATCGCCGCCCTCAAGCTCGAGACGATGGGCGTGGTGATCGACACGCTCACCGAGGAACAGCAGGCGTACCTGTGCTCCTGGGAGGAAGGCACCTGCTAGCGCCCGGGCACGCGTCGCCACGTGCCTGAGCGTTTGAACGCACGCATTCCCGATGCGTGGGTCGGAAAGGGGCTTCGCAATGGGCGTCGAGAACCTGCCGAAGACGATCTGGTGGGAGGACGGCAAGGTCCGCCTGATAGACCAGTCCCGCCTGCCGCTGGTGGGAGACGTGCTCGAGTGCACCGGCTACCAGGGGGTGTGCATCGCCATCCGGGGCATGGCGATCCGCGGGGCGCCTGCGTTGGGGATTGCCGCGGCGCTCGCCCTTGCGGTGTGGGCCCAGAACGAGACCGGCGACATCGACGACATCGACGAGTTCATCATGCTGCTGGAGGAAGTGGCCGCGGAGGTGGCTGCGGCGAGGCCCACCGCCGTGAACCTGGCATGGGGCGCCGAACGCATCCGAAGGCTCGCCATCGACAACGCCGACCTTTCCGTGCCGGAGATGCGCGAACTCATCCTCACCGAGGCCCTCGCGATGGTGGAACAGGACGAGAAGCGCAACCGCGAGCTCGGCAAGCACGGCGCGGAGCTGCTGGCCGAGGAGTCGAAGGTGCTCACGCACTGCAACGCCGGCTCGCTCGCGACGGCCTACTTCGGCACCGCGCTCGGCGTCATCTTCACCGCCCACGAGCAGGGCAAGATCGCGCATGTATGGGTCGACGAGACTCGTCCCGTCATGCAGGGCTCCCGGCTTACGGCGTGGGAACTCATGTTGGCCGGCGTTCCGTGCGCGCTGATCACCGACAGCATGGCTGCGTGGGTGATGCAGCAGGGCGTCGTCGATGCGGTCATCGTGGGAGCGGACCGCATCGTCGCGAACGGCGATGTCGCGAACAAGATAGGCACGTACGGGCTTGCCGTCGCCGCCCACGAGCACGGGATCCCTTTCTACGTCGCGGCGCCGTCATCGACGATCGATCTGATGACCGGCACGGGTGACGAGATCCCCATCGAGCAGAGGGATCCCGACGAAGTGACGGGCGTCACGTGGGCGTCGGTCTTCGAGTCCGAGGACCCGGCCGTGACGAAGGCGTTCGATGCGCTCACCGAGAAGGGGCCCTACGAGATCCCGCTCGGCAGGGGTCACAAGATGATGGTCGCCCGCAAGGGTGCCGCGTACCAGCTCGACGGCTGGGCGCGCGTCGCACCGGAGAACGTGCCGGTCTACAACCCGGCGTTCGACGTGACGCCCGCCAAGTACGTGGCCGCGATCATCACCGAGCGGGGGATCGCGCGACCGGACTACGAGATGTCGCTCGCGCTGACGTGCATGGGCTCGGGGGCGATGCACGAGCTCACGGCCCGAGAGTAGGCGTGCGGTGTCCGCTGCCTCGCTCGCGAGCACCATCCTGACGTTCGTAGCGATCGTCGGTATCGGGTGGCTGCTCCGGGCGACAGGGCGTCTTGGCCCGAAGGACGCCCGACCCATCAACGCGGTCATCCTCTACGTCGGGCTTCCCGCGTTCGTCATCAGTGCCGTGCACGGGGCCCGGTTGGACCGCGAGCTCGCGCTGGTCGTCGCGGTCGCCTGGGCGGCGTTCGGTGCGGCATTGCTCGTCTCGTGGTTCGCGGTCCGCGCATTCAAACTGCCGAAGACGGTTGCCGGCGGGTTCGTGCTCGCGGCCACGCTCGGCAACACCGGATACATCGGCTACCCGCTCGCCCAGGCGTTCCTCGGCGACGCCGGGCTGTCGCGCGCGATCTTCTACGACGTCTTCGGAACGGTCGGCGCGCTGATCCTCGTCGGGCTCGTGATCGCCGAGTACTACGGAGGCGGGGAGGAGAAGCGCAAGCATCCGGTTCGAGAGATCCTGGGCTTCCCGGCGGTGATCGCGCTCGCGGTCGGACTGGCGACGCGCCCCTTCACGTTTCCGGACGCGGTAAGAGACGGGTTGGCTATCCTTGCTAGCCTCGTGGTGCCGCTCATCATGATCTCGGTCGGCCTGTCGCTCCGTGCCGGCGTGATGCGTCGGTGGGCTACGCCGCTCACGGCCCTTGCCGCGGTGAAGCTGCTCCTGGCTCCACTCGTCGCGCTGCTGATCGGTAGGGCCGTGCTCAACGGCGACACGGAGGCCGTTCGACTCGTGACGCTCCAGGCGAGCATGCCGACGATGATGCTCACGATGGTCGTGGGGATGCGGTTCGGGCTGGATACCGACTTCATCGCCTCCGCGATCCTCGTGACGACGGTCGCTTCGGCGCTGAGCATCCCGCTCATGCAGGCGGTGGCTGCCTAGCACACCGTGAGACCCGCCTGCATGCCGGTGCAGGGGGTGGACGCGTGGGTCTGCTGGCGGGGCTTGCCGAGGGTCTCCTCGAGATGGCCTATCCCACGCGATGCGCGGGATGCGACCTGCCGGGGAGCGTCCTGTGCGACCGTTGTCGCGGGGCGCTGCCGTTCATCGACCGTGCCACCGCATGTCCGCGGTGTGGGGCTCCGTTCGGACGGCTCGTGTGCACGGAGTGCTGGAACCACGACTTCGAGTTCTCGGCGGGCGTGTCGGTAGGTTCGCTCGAGCATCCCCTGTCACGCCTCGTCACGCTCTACAAGGACGCCGGCGAGCGGCGACTCGCCCACGAGCTGGCCGGGCTGCTCGTGGCGGCCGTCGAGCCGTGGCGAGGTTGGGCCGACGTGGTCACCCACGTGCCGGCGACCCCCCGCGCACAGCGTCGACGGGGGTTCGATCATGCCGCGGAGGTCACCGCCGAGGTCGCGGACGCCCTCGGCGTGCCGCACGTCACAGCCCTGTCGCGCAGGCTCGCCTCAGACCAGCGTGCGCTTGGTCGTGTGCAGCGCTTCACGAACGCTTGCGGCACCTTCGAGGCGATCTCTCGGGTCAGGGGAAGGGTGCTCCTCGTCGACGACGTGCTGACCACAGGAGCCACGGTTGATGACGCCGCACGCTCGCTGATACGGGCCGGCGCCACCGATGTCCGTGTCGCCACGATCGCCCGCGCCTGGTAGCCGAGCCGCCTCGGGAGTAGGCGATGCTCTCTCGTCGGCTGTCTGGAATCAGCCGCTCGTTCGACGTATCCTTCGCAGGCATGGTCCGGGCACGGTGCCGGCGGCCGAGAGAGAGAGCGCGTGCGCTTCGGATGAGCAAGGCAGGACTCAAGAAGAGGGCGGTCACGGCCGGCGTTTCGCGGACAAGGCCGGTGGCGAGGTCCGGAGTTCGCGTGGCCGAGGGTGTCTTCCTCGCGGTCGCGGTCGTTGCGGTAGCCATGGCGTGCGGCGGGTGTGTTCCGGACAGCGGGCAGTCTTCCGACATCTCCCCCATCGCAACGGAGGCCAAGGCCGATTCGAGCGCGAGGATCTCTCTGAGTCCCGAGACCGTCGATCTGGGCCGGATCGGCCAGAGCAGGTCGGTCGCCGGGACTCTCACCGTGTGGAACACGGGCACGGGCGACCTTGTCATCACCGACATAGAGACCTCTTGAGGTTGCATGGCCGGGCTGGTCAGCTCGGACAGGATCGGACCGGGCGAGTTCGCGTACGTCACGGTAACGCTTGATCCCACGGGCAAGGCCGGACCGATGACCAAGGAAGTCAGGGTCTTCTCGAACGACTCGAACAACCCGACCGCGACAGCCCACCTGACGGCCCACGTAGATCACGCATTGGACATCGAACCCGGAAAGCCGATGGAAGACGTTCTCTTCGGGCAGTCTGACTGCGCGAGTTGCCACGCGGACCCGGCTGAAGATCTCACCGGTGGCGATCTCTACAGAGCCGTATGTGAGATGTGTCATGGCACGCTGCGGGAGTACGCGGCATCTCTTCCCAAGGCGATACGGAATCGAGGCGCCATCCTGAGGTGGATCGCTGACGGCAAGGGCGAGCGCGGGATGCCGGGGTATTCTGCCGAGAAGGGCGGCCCACTATCGAGAGAGCAGATCGACACGCTCGTCCAGAGCATTCTGGACGTACGGGAGTCCCCGCAGTAGTCCGACCGACGGACCGCGGGCGTCGCGGATGGTAGCTCGGCACGCCGCCTGCTAGAATCGCATTCGCCTCCACCCGGGTCTGTGGTTGCGGGCGACGAGCCCAAGTCCATGGTAGGCGCGGCCGAAAGGACCCACGTAAGCCGGAGGTCAACGTGCCTTCGTGTGAGCATGGCGCGCCTTAGGGGTAAGTCGTACCGTCCGCCCGGCCGAGAGGCCGGTCACCGGGCGAGAGGGCCGTTAGTGAGATAGCATCAAGCGGAAGCCCCGGTACGCGAGTGTGGGGCCAAAGACCAGGTCAGCCGGGTGGAGGCACCCTAGGTTCGACCCCCGACCCGAAAAGGCGGTCCATGCGTCCATCCCGTCGCGCACGGCTCGTGCTCGTCGCTCTTCTCGTCGCATCCGCCGTCGGCGGAGCCGTCACGCTGGGGGGTTGCTCGAAGCCGAAGTCGACGCCTCGGCCCGAGCCCAAAGTGAAGCCACCGGCCATCGCGGAGCCGGGCGTCCTCAGGGTGGGGATCGACCTCGAGTACCCGCCGTTCGGGGGCGAGGACAAGGGGAAGCAGGCGGGCATAGATGTCGATGTCGCCCAAGCGCTCGCGGCCTCCCTCGGCCTCGATCTCAGGATCGTGAGCATGCCCGCCTCCGAGGCGGTCTCGGCGCTCGCGTCAGGCTCCGTCGACGCGGTCATGTCCGTGCCGATCGCGGGGTCGACGGTCACCAGCGCGACCATCGTCGGAAGCTACATCGCAGACGGCCCAGCCTTCTTCACGACCGCCGAGGAAACGGTCACCGTCGAGGGCATCGGCACTCGTGCCATCGGCGCGCAGCGTGGCTCGCAGTCGTTCTGGGCCCTCGAGCAGGCCATCGGCGAGGACGTAGTGCAGGACTTCCAGACGCTCCGAGACGCGCTCGGCGCGCTCGCCGACGGCAAGATGGCGATCGTCGCCGGAGACGCCCTTGTGGGCGCATACATAGCGCGCGACTTCCCCGGTGTGCGCTTCTCAGGCCAGATGGGCACGGCCCACCCGCTCGCAGTCGCGGTCGCCAAGGACAACACGGTGCTTGACGGGGCGCTCCGTGAGTCCCTCGACGTGCTCGCGTCCGGCGGCGCGCTCAATGCCGTCCGTCGCAAGTGGGTCGGTGACCTGCCTGAGTTGCGCCTGCCCACGGACTAGCACGGCCGCTTCGTGCCGCTTCGCGCGCGGCCCGATGCATCGTTTCCCGTCCGTATTGGATAGCGTCACCGCGTGCGAGCACGCTTTTCACAAGCAGTTGTCGTTGGTGTATCGTTGTCTACCGCAGGGTTCGCTCAGCGCCGAGGCACCATCGGCGCACGTCGCAGGCGCGGCGGAGACACTGAGGGAGGAAGAATGCACAAGGCACGCAGACTACTCGCGCTCATGCTCGTGCTCGTTCTCGCTGTCGCGCTGTTCGGCCTCGTCGGCTGCGGTGACGAAGGCACGACGGACGGGGGAGAAGAGCCCACGGGCATCACCTCGGTCGACGATCTCAAGGAAGGCGACAAGGTCGGCGTACAGTCGGGGACGACGGGCGAGGAATGGGCCAAGACCAATCTCGAGCCTAAGGGCGTCGAGGTCGTGCCGTATGACGACATCCTGGCCGCCTTCTCGGCACTTCAGGCCGGAGACGTCGTCGGCGTAGTCAACGATCTGCCGATCTCGCAGGACATCGTGAAGGACGAGACCCGCGGTCTCGAGGTCGTGCAAGAGATCCAGACTGACGAGACCTACGGTTTCGCATTCAACAAGGAGAGCACGGCGCTGCGCGACGGCGTGAACTGGGCCCTCGCGGAGGTCATCGCCGACGGGCAGTACGCAACGGTCTACGAGAAGTGGTTCGGCGCGCCGCCGATGTCGATGCCCGAGGCCGAGGTGACCGTCGATGCCAAGCCGGCCGACATCAAGACGCTGAATGCCGGCAAGATCGTCGTCGGCTCCGACACGGCCTTCCCGCCGTTCGAGAACGTCGAGGGCGGCCAGACGGTCGGCTTCGACGTCGACCTCATGAACGCGATCGGCGAGAAGCTCGGGCTGACGGTCGAGTTCAAGACCTACAAATTCGATGCGCTGATCACCGGCGTCCAGGCGGGTACCGAGTTCGACATGATCGCTTCGGCGATGACGATCACCGAAGAGCGCAAGCAGTCGGTGGACTTCTCGAACCCGTACATCAACTCGAACCAGTCCCTGGCGGTCAAGAAGGCGGAGTAGCCTGACCCGGCAATGACGGCATGTTCGGGGCCGGCGGCTCGTCCGTCGGCCCCGAGGTATCTGCTCCAGGGCGTTCGCTCCTAGCAGGGAGTGCGCGTGAGTCGCAAGACCCGCCGGATCATCTGGTACGCGATCAACGCGACGGTCTTCGCCGCGATCGTGTTCGTGGTCGTGACCTGGGTAGGTCCGGAGCGCCTTCTGTACCAGCAGCCCAAGGCGAGAGGCTCGGCCGAGCTCGAGGACAGGGTCTACATCGTCTCGCCCGAGAAGAACTCGGTCACGATCGGCAAGCAGGGGAGCGTCAGCATGCCCCAGGCTGTCATGGACAGCTCCCTGGGAGCGACGCTCGAGAGGGAGCCGCCGGGTGCGCACCCCGAGGACTCCGAATGGGTCCTGGTCGCGGAAGAGACGAGCCCGACGCCGGTCCTGCTGAACGGGGACGAGGTAGCGGGCACTCCGACGCTCGCTGTCGGAGACGTCATCACGGTGGGTGGCGAGGACGTCGTCTTCGACGGGAGCAGGCGGGGTTTTCGCGGTGCCTTGGACTCCTGGGAGGCCGGGAAGATCTCACACCTGTACGCCTCGCCGGGCGTGATCGCCCAGGCATTCCCGATCGTCCTGAAGGCGTTCCCGATCTCGATCTTTGTCGTGATCGTCTCGTTCACTCTGGCCATTCCGCTCGGCCTGGCCCTCGCCTTCATGAAGATGGCGAGGACCCGATGGACGCGTTGGCCGGCGACGGTCTACATCGACGTGATCCGAGGAACGCCGATCTTCCTTCAGATCCTGCTCGTCTTCTTCGGCCTGCCGCTCATGCCGCCCTACCAGGCGTTGATGTCCGCGGTCCCGGTCCTGAACCAGCCGGGCCTGTTCGGCGTGAACAACTCGCTGTATCTTCGCGCGTTCCTCGTCCTGGCGATGAACTCGGCCGCGTACATGGCCGAGATCTTCCGGGCCGGGATCCAGTCGATCAGCAAGGGGCAGATGGAGGCGGCACGGTCGCTCGGCATGACGACACCGCAGGCCATGGCCTACGTGATCATCCCGCAGACGGTGCGGCGCATCCTGCCGACGATGATGTCCGAGTTCATCTTGCTGTTCAAAGACACTTCGCTGTTCGCCGCAGTCGGGCTCGGCGAGATCGTCTTGAGGTCGCGCGAGGTGGCCGCGACCACGCTCAACGTCTCGCCGTACCTGCTCGCGGCCGGCTTCTATCTCCTGCTCACGATCCCTCTCGGCCGGCTCGTCCAGCAGCTCGAGAACAAGCTCGCCGAGGCCGAGGGCGGCGGCGGGGTGCGTCGCGAGGAGAGTAAGGAGAGCGGGAAGCCGGCGGTCGAGCCGGCGACGGCCGCAAGCGAAGGAGTGCGGAGCCGGTAGTGGAGACGACGATGACACAGCCAACCGAGGAGCCGGTCGTCAGGATCGTCAACCTCCAGAAGTCCTTCGGCGATCTCGAAGTGCTGAAGGGCGTGGACATGGACGTCCAGAAGGGCGAGGTCGTCGTGATCCTCGGCCCGTCCGGGTCCGGGAAGTCGACGCTCCTGCGCTGCGTCAACCGCCTTGAGGAGCCCACCGGTGGGGAGGTCTGGTTCGAGGACACGCAGGTGAACGGCGTTCACACGAACATCAACAAGGTGCGCGAGCGCATCGGCATGGTCTTCCAGTCGTTCAACCTCTTCCCGCACCTGACCGCCAAGGGCAACGTCATGCTCGCGCAGCGCAAGGTGCTC
>CAYWCB010000073.1:0-935 GCA_964456615.1 uncultured Eubacteriales bacterium
GCTTCGCAATGCAGGACGATTCCTCGCCGAGGCGGGCGCGGTTGCCGTGAAGGTCGAGGGCGGCGTCGCGATGGCGCCCACGGTCGGGCGGCTGGTCGATGTCGGCATACCGGTGATGGGCCACGTCGGCCTGACGCCCCAGTCCATCCACACGCTCGGCGGCTACCGGGTGCAGGCCAAGGAAGCCGATGAGGCTCTCGGGCTTCTCGCGGACTGCGATACGCTGCAGGACGCCGGCGCGTTCGCGATCGTGCTCGAGTGCATCCCGGCGGAGCTCGCGGCCATCGCCTCGCGCCGCCTCGACGTACCGACGATAGGCATCGGCGCCGGGAGCGGCTGCGACGGGCAGGTACAGGTCCTACACGACCTTCTCGGCATGGGAGAGTTCACGCCGCGACATGCGAAACGCTACGCGGATATCGACCGGGAGATGCGAGGGGCGGTGCGAGCGTATGCGAACGACGTACGCGCCGGTGCATTTCCCGGCGAGGAGCAGTCGACCCGCATGGAGGAAGCGGCGCTGCGCCGGCTCAGGGACATGACATCGGAGCAAGGCCGAAGTGGCGGTGATCCTTCCCGGTGATCGAACGCGTGGGCTCGAAAGAGGAGATTCGTCAGGCCGTCGCGGAGGCTAGACGCGAGGGCAAGACGGTCGGCTTCGTTCCCATGATGGGAGCGCTTCACGCCGGACACCTGTCGCTCGTGCAGGCTGCGCGCAGACGTACCGGGTTCGTTGTCGCCTCCATCTTCGTGAACCCGACGCAGTTCGCGCCCGGCGAGGACTTCGAGACGTATCCGCGCGATCTCGAACGCGATATCGAGCTGTTGTCCGCCGAAGGCGTGGACCTGGTCTTCACTCCGTCGGCGGAGGAGATGTACGGCGCGGCTCCGGTTGCGGCGCGAAGCCCCACGGACCTGCGCAGTCTCGCACCGCA
>CAYWCB010000073.1:945-9014 GCA_964456615.1 uncultured Eubacteriales bacterium
CCGGGAGCCTCCGCGAAGGCGGGACCGGGGGCGGGTGTCACCGTGGATCCGGGACATCTCGCCGAGCGCTGGGAGGGTGCCCTCAGGCCCAGCCACTTCCGCGGCGTCGCGACGGTGGTCGCCAAACTGCTCAACATCGTGCGTCCGGATCTCGCGTTCTTCGGCGAGAAGGACTACCAGCAGCTCTTGGTCGTCCGTCGCATGGTGTGCGACCTCGACATCGCGACGTCGATCGTCTCGTGCCCCGTCGTACGGGACACCGATGGCCTCGCTCTCTCAAGCCGCAACTCGTACCTGAGCGCTTCCGAGCGCGCCAGCGCGCTCGCGCTGTCGCATGCGCTCGACGCGGCGGCCGAGTCCCTCGCGTGGGGCGAGCGCTCGGGGGATGCGCTGTCGGCGGTCATGCGGGAGGTCGTCGAGGCGGTGCCCGGAGTCGTGCTCGACTACGCCGCGGTGGTGGACCCCGAGACGCTCGAGCCGCTCGCCACCGTCGCCGACCCCGCTCGCGCTCTGATCGCAGGGCACGTCGGGAACACGCACCTCATCGATACGGCCGAACTGCTCCCCCCTGTGGCAGTCGAAGGAGCCTAGCGTGGTCGTCGAGCTCCCACCTCCGACAGCGTCACCTTCCATGTCGGCCGCGAAGGCAGAGCGGATCGCGACGCTCACCGCGGAGATGCTCGCGCTCAGGGCCGAGAGCGATGTCGTGCTCCTTGCGCATAACTACCAGCGCCCCGAGGTCCAGGACATCGCGGATTTCGTCGGGGACTCGCTCGGCCTGTCGCGTCAAGCCGCCGCGACCGGCGCGGCGACGATCGTCTTCGCGGGCGTGCATTTCATGGCCGAGACCGCCAAGATCCTCGCGCCCGACAAGACCGTGCTGCTGCCCGAGCCGCGGGCCGGCTGTCCGATGGCGGACATGATCACCGCAGACGAGCTCCGCATCTGGCGCGCGGAGTACCCGGACGTGCCAGTCGTCACGTACGTGAACTCCTCGGCGGAGGTGAAGGCCGAGAGCGACGTGTGCGTGACGAGCGCGAACGCGGTCGAGGTCGTGCGGCGGCTCGGCGCCCCGCGCGTGCTGTTCGCGCCGGACCGCAACCTCGGGCTCTGGGTCGCATCGAAGCTCCCGGAGGTCGAATTCGTGCTGTGGGAGGGCTTCTGCCCGACGCACGACCAGGTCAGTGCCGAGCAGGTGCTCGCCGCGAGCGCCGAGCATCCGGACGCGGCGATCGTCGCGCATCCGGAATGCCGTCCGGAGGTGACCGCGCTCGCCGACGAGGTGCTGTCGACCTCGCAGATGCTCGCATTCGCGGCGTCGTCTTCGGCACACACGATCATCGTCATCACCGAGGAGGGGTTGCTCCACGGCCTTCGCAAGGCGGCGCCGGACAAGGAGTTCGTGAACATCACGCCCGCGATGCTCTGCCCGAACATGAAGCTCACGACGCTGGACAAGGTGCGCGATTCGCTCGCGCTGCGTCAGTTCGAGGTCACGGTCGCCGAGGACGTACGGGTACGAGCCCTCGCCGCTGTCGAACGCATGGTGGCGGTCGGGTGATGGCGGCGAACACCGAGGATCAGCACCGAGGCCCGCGCGAGGGCGGCAGCGCGCGCGTTGCGCTGCCGGACGTGCTCGGCCGCCGCTACCTCATGGCGTTCGACACCGACGACCTTCCGCAGCACCGCGTCGACGTGCTCGTGATCGGCTCCGGGATCGCGGGGATCGTGGCAGCGCTCGAGGCGAGTCGCTCGCACACGGTCGCGCTCGTGACCAAGGCGACGATATCCGAGACGAACACTTGGTACGCACAGGGCGGCATCGCCGGCGCGGTCGGTGAGGCGGATTCCATCGAACTCCATCTCGCCGACACGCTCGTGGTCGGGCAGGGCCTGTGCAACGAGCGCGTCGTACGGGCGGTCGTGGGCGAGGCTCCTCAAGCTCTTGCGGATCTGCAGAGGCTCGGCGTGCATTTCGATGTCGCCGAAGGCGGGGAGGTCGAATTGGCTCGCGAGGGCGGGCACAGTCTGCCGCGCGTCCTGCACGCCGGGGACACGACGGGCGCCGCGATCCAGGACGCGCTGTCGGCGCTGGTACGCAGGTCCTCCGTGATCGAGATCTACGAGGAGCGCTTCCTGGTGGACCTGCTCACCGTCGACGACCGGTGCGTAGGCGCGCTCGTATGCACGCAGTCGGGGAGCCACCTGCAGGTCTTCTGGGCCGGCGCGGTCGTGCTCGCCACGGGCGGGTCGGGCCAGATGTTCCGGGTCACCACGAATCCGGCCATCGCCACGGGCGACGGAGTCGCGGCCGCTTGGCGCGCAGGCGCCGAGGTCGCGGACCTCGAGTTCGTGCAGTTCCACCCGACCGCGCTCGACAGCGCGGCCGAACCGCGCTTCCTCATCACGGAGGCGCTCAGGGGGGAGGGTGCCTATCTCCTCGACTGCGACGAGCAGCGGTTCATGCTCGGCGTGCACCCTCTTGCCGAGCTTGCCCCTCGCGACGTCGTGACCAGGGAGATCGAGCGGGTCATGCGCCGATGCGAACGCCCGAACGTCTGGCTCGATGCGCGGCACCTCGGCGAGAGCGTGCTGAGGCACCGGTTCCCCACCATATGGAAGGCATGTCTGGACGCAGGCTACGACCTCTCGAGAGATCTCGTGCCGGTCGCTCCGGCCGCGCACTACCTCATCGGCGGCGTGAAGGTCGACGTCGACGGCCGCACCTCTCTCGACGGTCTGTATGCCTCCGGGGAGGCCACCGCATCGGGACTTCACGGAGCGAACCGGCTCGCGAGCAATTCGCTGCTCGAGGGCCTCGTCTTCTCGCGGCGGATCGCGCGTGCGCTCGACGACGGGTTCGGCGGCCCGGCCCCTGGCGCGGACGCGGCGCCGACGAGGATCGTAGCCTCTGCCTTGCCCGACCGCGCGCCCCGCTCTTCCACGCAAGCCAGCGCGTCCACTCCCGCGAGCCGGCAGGCTACGGCGCGTCATCTCGGTCACGTGCGGGCCTCGTTGAAGGCGGCGATGAGCGCTCACTGCGGGATGACCCGCTCGGACGAAGGCCTCGCTCTCGCGGCGGCCGAGGCGGAGGAGTTCTGCGAGGTCCTGGCCGAGGACATGCAGGACCCCGAGGGCATGGAGCTTCAGAACCTCGTCACCGTGGCGGCCCTCACGGTGCACTCGGCGCGTCTTCGCACCGAGTCAAGAGGGGTGCACCAGCGCCTCGACTTCCCGGAGCGTGACGATGCGCACTGGCGCGTCCACACGGTGCTTCGTCCCGCCGCCGATCCGCGCTTCGAGCCGGCGGGGGTGTAGCGTGCACGCTCTGCCCGACGTCTCCGAGATCGTCTTGCTCGCACTCGCCGAGGACCTCGGCGTCGCACCTCGAGACCTTGCGAGCGGCACGGGCCGTGGGCTGCTCGCGCGAGACGTCACGTCGGATTCGACGCTTGCCGCCGATGTGACTTTTCGGGGCACGGTCGTCGCTCGCGAAGCGCTCGTCGTGGCAGGGCTGCCCGTCGCCGAGTTCGTCTGGTCCACGCTTTCTCGAGCGGTCGCGTCTGGTTCCAAGCCGGGTGCGGAGGTCGGGATCGTGGACGTATTCCCGCTCGTTGCCGAGGGTGCCCTTGTCGAGAGCGGGACCCGGATCGCCGAGGTCAGCGGTCCGGCGCGTGTCGTCCTTGCGGGGGAGAGGACCGCGCTGAACTTCCTCATGGTCCTGTCGGGGATCGCGACCGAGACCGCGCGGTGGGTGGCCGCGGCCGGACCGTCGCTCGCGGTCTGCGATACGCGCAAGACCTATCCGGGACTACGGTCCCTTTCGAAGTACGCCGTTCGCGTGGGTGGAGGAACGAACCACCGTGAGGGTCTCTGGGACATGGTGCTCGTCAAAGACAACCACATCTCGGCGGCAGGCGACGTGGCGAGTGCTATACAGGACGCGCGCTCGCGCCAGCCCGGACTCATGGTCGAGGTCGAAGCGGACTCGGTCGAAGCGGCCGAGGCGGCGGCGCGCGCGGGCGCGGATATGATCCTGCTCGACAACATGACGGACGAAGACCTTTCCGCGGCAGTGCGCGGCGTGAAGCAAGTCGCGTCGGCCGACGGGCGGGAGCTACTGACCGAGGCGTCCGGCGGTATCCGCTTCGAGCGGCTGGACGCGCTCAGAGCGACGGATGTCGACCGCGTCTCCACGAGCGCGCTCACGTTCGCCCGCCCTGTCGACCTGGCGCTGGACGTCGACGGCGCCTCCGTGGCATCGGGATCGCAGAACCGCCCTTTCGGACGGCTAGACTGAGACTCGAAGCTCCGCCCGAGAAGGAGGCCGGCATCACCCTGAACAAGCCAACAGCGCACGCACGCAGGCACTTCCGGTATGCGAGGGGATGCGCGTGACCGAGCCTGTCACCGGCATCGGGATCGTCGACTGGTTCCTCCGTCTGCTCGGCGAGTGGGGATACCTAATCGTCTTCGGCTTCACCGTCTCGGAGAACATCTTCATCCTTGGGTCGTTCACGCCGGGCGAGACGATCGTCGTGGCGGCCGCCTTCCTCGGGGCTCGGGGCGACTTGAGTCTCACGGGGGTGTGGTTCGCGTCGGTGGTCGGTACGCTCGTGGGCAGCAACATCAGCTACATCATCGGCCGGCGGGGCGGGCGGGACGCAATCACGAAGTGGAGCGAGCGCTTCCGCATCCCGTACGTGCGCATCGAAGCCGCCGAGGAGTACTTCAACAACCACGGGTCCAAGACGGTGTTCCTTGCCCGTTTCGCGGCCGGGGTCAAGAACTTCGTGCCCATGATCGCCGGGGCCTCGCGCATGCGCATCCTGTGGTTCGAGCTGTTCAGCCTGCTCGGCGCCATCGCCCAGACGTCGCTGATGGTGGCGATCGGCTACTTCGTCGGACAGAACTTCGACCTTGCGATGAAGATCGCGTCCCAGGTCGGTATCTTCGGCTTCCTCCTGTTCGTCTTCGTGATAGTGCTCCTGCTGGTGGGACGTCGGCGCTACATCGAGGCTCGTGACGAGCGGCTTGTTGCCGAGGAGCTGGACGAGGAAGCCGAGGAAGCCGGTCTGTGCGGCATCCTGGACGAGCCGCCCGTCGACAGCATGGACGAGTATGAGCCCTGAGGACATCCGCGCTCCGGGGTCCGGTGGGCTCGCGCCGACATCGGTGCGAGCGCTGCTCCAGACGGACTTCTGGGTCGGGATCGAAGGCGGCGGCCCGACCGGGTCGACGAACGACGACGCGCGCGTGTTGGCCGAGAGAGGCGCGCCCGAGGGGACTGCAGTGCTCGCGTCCTCCCAGACCGCCGGTCGCGGACGGTTCCGGCGCTCGTGGCGATCGCCCGAAGGCGGCGTCCACCTCTCAGCGGTCCTGCGGCCGAGAACTCCCGATCCCGGCCTGTCGGCACTGCCGCTGGCCGTCGGGTTGGGAGTCGCTCTTGGACTCGAACGCCTCGGCGCGACACCGCGCCTCAAGTGGCCGAACGACGTGCTGCTCGACGAGGGCAAGGTCGCGGGTGTGCTCGTGGAGTCCCGCATCGGCGACACGGACAGCGATGCAGTTCTCGGTCTCGGGTGGGTGGTCGTCGGTGTCGGGGTGAACGTGCTTCGGTCGAGTGCGCCGGGCGACCTGCCAAGGGCCGCCTTCGTGGCCGACGCCCTGCCCGGCGTGACCCTCGCTGCGGTGGCTGCGGCGGTGCTGGACGGAATGGCAGAGGCGTACGGCCGCTACGTGTCGGGCGGGTTCGCTGCGCTGCGCGACGACTACCGGTCTCGTTTGGAGACGCTTGGCCGGGATGTCGAGGTGGCCGACATCACGGGGACGCTCCTCGCAAGAGGTACGGCGCTCGACATCGACGCTCAAGGTCGCCTGCTGGTGCAGACCCCGGCAGGAACGGTGGCGGTCGCCTCAGGTGAGGTCACGCTCGGCGAGGCCGGTTCGAGGGCTTGACCACCGCCTGATGGTCACACTAATGTACCCGACAATACCCGGCACGCGGTCGTGGTGTCGGGCGCACGCTCTGTCGTCTCGCCTGGGAGAGGAACACGTGAGCGAACCCACATTGCAGTCCCCCTCGCACCGAGCCGCTGCCCGCGCGTCTTCGCGGGACATCGTCGTAGCCGGGTTGCTCGCCGCGTTGCTCGCAAGTGCCGCATGGATCTCGTTTCCCGTGGGCACCGTGCCCATCACGCTGCAGGTCTTCGTCGTGGTGCTTGCTGCGCTCCTGCTTTCGCCGCGCTGGGCTGCCGCCGCGGTAGGCGTCTACCTCTTGCTCGGCGCCATCGGTGCTCCCGTCTTCGCGTCCGGGCGCGGCGGGCTCGGTGTCCTGTTCGGTCTGACCGGCGGCTACCTCTACGGGTTCCTTGTCGGCGCCGTGCTGGGTGCGTCGGTTCGGGCACTCGTGGCGCGGTCGGGCGCGAGAGACCTGGTGGCCGACGGCGCAGCTGCCCTCACCACGATCGTGGTCATCTACGCGTTCGGGTGGGCGCAACTCGCTGTCGTCACCGGAACAGGCGCGGCGGAGTCCTTCGCGATGGGCGTGGCGCCCTTCGTCGCGATCGACTTCGCGAAGGCGGTCGTTGCCATTGGGGTCGCCTCGGCTCTGCGAAGAGTAGGGGTCGCGCGCAGCTAGCCCGTCGGATCTCAGGTGCTGAAGTACTTGTGGAGCGCCGGCAGCTTCACGGTGAAGCGCGAGCCGCCCCCCGAACGATTCGTCGCCTGGATCGTCCCACCGTGCGCCGTGACGATGGCCTTGACGATCGCAAGCCCGAGTCCCGACCCGCCGGTCGAGCGGTCCCGGCTCGCCTGAGAACGATAGAAGCGGTCGAAGAGGTTCGGCAGATCCTCCTCGGGAATGCCCGGGCCGTCATCGATGACCGACAGGAGCGCCCATTCGCCGTCGCTCTCCAGGCGCACCTCGACGCATCCCCCTCTGCCCACATGCCGGCTGGCGTTGTCGACGAGGTTCGCGATCACCTGCTGAAGGCGGTCCTGGTCGCCGAGCACGGTCGGTGCCTCTCCGGTGATCGAGAACGCGACGCCCCGGTCCTCCAACAGCGGCGTGAAGGCCGAAGCGACTCGTTCGGCGGCGCTCCTCAGGTCGACGATGCGAAGAGGTAGCTCGCCGGTCGCACCCTCGATCTTCTGGAGCGTGAGGAGGTCGTTCGCCAATCGAGCGAGCCGGTCCGACTCGGCGATGATGCTGGTGAGGAACCGCTCCTGATCGCTTGCGGGAACGTCGCCGTCGAGGAGGGTCTCGGCCGCACCCCGGATAGCCGTCAGAGGCGTTCGGAGTTCATGCGACACGTCGGACACGAACTGGGACTTGAGCCTCTCCTCCGCTCTGAGCTCGGTCACGACCC
Source organism: uncultured Eubacteriales bacterium (assembly GCA_964456615.1). Classification (GTDB taxonomy): domain Bacteria; phylum Actinomycetota; class Coriobacteriia; order Anaerosomatales; family CAVRZR01; genus CAVRZR01. The sequence continues at coordinate 8,316 of CAYWCB010000073.1, forward strand.
GCTCGACCTCGTCGGCCATGGCGTCGAAGGACTCCGCGACGGCGTGGATCTCGCGCGGCCCCGCAGGACCGACGCGGGCCTTGTGGTTCCCGGCCGCGAAGGCTGCGGTAGCCGTCTCGAGTCTGAGCAGCGGCGAGGTGAGCCAGCGAGAAACGACCTCGGCGACGAGGAAGGTGACGGCCACGAACAGCGCGACGACTGCGACCAGCCTGCCACGGTAGTCGCCCAGAAGCGTCCAGATGGAGAACGTCTCGGCCGAGGCGTACGCCACTCCGAGGAGCTTGTCCGAGCGGACGATCGGGTACGCGATGTACATCGCGTTCTTGCCGGTCGTGGACTCGCGCACGGCCTTGCCGTTGTCGCCCTCGATCGCCGAGGCCACCTCGCTTCGTTGCGAGAGGTCCACACCTAGCGCGCTCTCACCGACGGAGCTGGCGACGACGATGCCGGCCTTGTTCAGTACGGCGAGTCTGGAGTTGGGCAGCGGGGCGACGCTGGGGAGCACGCTTCGCATGCTCTTCGCGTTCGTCCCGTGTGCGACGGCCGACGCCATGAGGTGCGCCTCTCGCATGAGGCGCTCCTCCAGCTTGCGAATGGCGCCCTGCAGGATCACGTAGGACATCTGCGACAGGTTGCCCAGCGGCTGGTTGCGATGGATTCGGCGCTCGAGGTCGACCTGGCCGATGGCCGAGATGCCCA
>CAYWCB010000074.1:0-4156 GCA_964456615.1 uncultured Eubacteriales bacterium
CGACCTGCTGCGCACGGTATGCCAGCAATCCCCTCGCCTGTGACCGTCACACGCTGTCGGCGTACGCGACGAGCAGCGCGCGCTCCCGTGCCTGCATGACGACGGTGTCGTCCTCGCTCTCGTGTGCATAGCCCAATAGATGCAGAATGCCGTGGACGAGCAGCAGGTTGAGCTCTTCTTCGACCGTGTGTCCATATTCGGCCGCCTGCTGTTCCGCCACCTCCGGCGCCACGATCACGTCCCCGAGCGTGATGGGCTGGCCGCCTTCGACCGCACACGGGTCGTCGCAGCCGAACGAGAGCACGTCCGTCGGGTCCTCGAGACCCCGATACCGCGCGTTGAGCTCCGCCATCTCGTCCAACCCGACGATGCCGATGGACAGCTCCGTGGGCTCCGGCACTTCCTCACGCTCCAGGACGAAGACAGCCAGCCGCTCGAACGCCGCGAGATCAAGCGGTTCGGGCTCGCGATGGCTCGTGACGGATATCTGCATGATCGCTCCTCAGCGGGGTGTCCGGATACTCCATGCGTGGGTGGTACATGCTCACGAGGATGCGCGTGAACACGTCCGCCACCGCATCGACCTGCGCCTCCGTCAGACCGCTTTCGGCGAGCTGCCCGTCGGCCAGCCTGTCTGCGACGACTCGCCCGACGGCGTCGGAGGTCTCCTCGTCCGAAGGGGTGCGCAACGCGCGCACCGCCGCCTCGCAACCGTCCGCGAGCATCACGAGCGCGGCCTCTCGCGTGTGCGGCAGGGACGCCGGGTATCGGAAGGCCGACTCGAAGACGGACGCGTCGGCCTCGGCCGCCTTGCCATAGAAGCACTTCACGACCGACGTGCCGTGGTGCTCGCCGATGATGTCGGAGATCTCGCGTGGCAGGCCGTGGGCCTCGGCGAGCTCCAGCCCGTCTCGCACGTGAGCGATGATGATGCTCGTGGACCGGTCGGGCGTCGATCCCTCATGCGGGTTCTCCTCGCCGAACAGGTTCTCGAAGAAGAACTCCGGCCGGAGGATCTTGCCCACATCGTGATAGTACGCCCCGACGCGTGCTACGAGCGCGTTCGCGCCCACCGCCTCCGCGCCGGCCGCCGCGAGGTTCGCCGTGATGACCGAGTGCATGTACGTTCCGGGTGCGATCGTCATGAGCTTGCGCATCAAGGGGTGAGCTGGGTTCGCGAGCTCAAGCAGCCGCGCGTTGGTCGTCACTCTGAGGTACCGCTCGCCCACGGGACGCATCACTCGCGCAACGAGCGAACCGGCGATCGCCCCCGCAACCCCTGCCACCACCACAAGCGGAGTATAGGCACTGTCGCCGTCCGTGACGAGGACGACCACAACCGTCGCGATCGACGCTGAGAGCCCGATGAACGACACTCTCACCACGCGGCGCACGGCCGGGTACCCGAACGGACCCGGCGCCCGCAACACGCGGGCAGCGAGGTGCTGGAGACTAGGCATCGTCTGCGGTCGCCTTGCTCTCCTCGTAGTCGTGGTAGGCCTTCACGATTCTCTGCACGAGCTTGTGGCGTACCACGTCCTTGCTCGTGAGCTCGACGAACGCGATGTCCGGCACGTCGGCGAGGATGCTGCGCACCAGCCGCAGGCCAGACACCCCCTTCGGGATGTCGATCTGCGTAACGTCGCCGGTGATGACGACCTTGCTGCCGAACCCGAGTCGTGTCAGGAACATCTTCATCTGCTCGGGCGAGGTGTTCTGCGCCTCGTCTAGGATGATGAAGCTGTCGTTGAGCGTTCGACCGCGCATGTACGCGAGGGGGGCGATCTCGATCACGCCGCGTTCGGTGAGCGTCGTGGACTTGTCGATGTCCATCATGTCGAAGAGCGCGTCATACAGAGGCCTCAGGTAGGGGTCGACCTTCTCGAAGAGGGTGCCCGGCAGGAAGCCGAGGCTCTCCCCTGCTTCCACGGCCGGTCTGGTGAGAATGATCCGCCCGACTTCCTTGCGCTTGAGCGCCTCAACGGCCATCGCCATCGCCAGATAGGTCTTGCCCGTGCCTGCCGGGCCGATGCCGAACGTTACCGTGTGCTCTCGAATGGCATCCACGTAGCGCTTCTGACCTGCGGTCTTCGGCCGTATCGACTTGCCCTTGTGGGTGAGCAGCACATCGGCGTGGAGCGCGGTCGGCGTGCACTCGCCGGTCTTCAGCAGCTCGATGGAGCGCTCGACGTTCTCGCTCGTCAGATGCGCGCCCTTCTCGACGAGTTGGATCATCTCACCGAAGAGCGCAGACACGGCCTGCCCCTCGGAGGGCGTGCCGACGATGGTGATCTGGTTGCCTCGGACCGAGATGTCCGACTCGAACTGGTCCTCGATGAGCCTCAAGAGGCTGTCCTCCTGGCCCAGGAGCTCGGTCATGTTCAGCTCCGGTGGGACGACCAGGCGGATCTGACTTGGTTCCACTCTCGCAAGCACCCTCATTCGGTTGATTGACGGTAGCCGGTCGATGTCCGCAGACATCACCGTCTACCTGCCTATTCTATCACGCACACACTGCCGTTCGGGGCTTCAGGACGTGCTCCCCACCGAGGGCGTGCGATCGCATGTGCCCTGTCCTTGGTTAGTACCCGCCGCAGGCGCGACCGCAATCACTCCGTCCTCCTCTACGCCGCCGAGGATCACGTCGACGCGTGCGCCCGGAGCCACGTCGGAGACCGCGGCGCCGAGCGGCAAGCGGACACGGAAGTAGTCGCGAGTGGTCCCCTCCGCTACGTGCGCCCCCGTCGCGGTGTCCGTTCGGATCCGCTCGACCAGCATCTCTCGCTCGCTTCCCGCAGCTGCTCCCGCCCTCGCCGAGCGTAGATCGCGGTCGAGATCTCTCATGCGCTCCGCTCGCTGGACCCGCAGAGCCGCGGCGACATGGTCGTCCCTGGATGCGGCGCGCGTACGCGAGCGCGCGGAATACCGGAAGACGTGCAGCCGGTCGAACGCCAGCTCCCTGCAGAACTCGAGCGTCGTATCGGCCTGCTCCTCGCTCTCACCAGGGAATCCCACGAGCACGTCAGTCGACAGCCTCAGGCCGGGGATCGCCGAGCGGGCGGCGGCGACCCGGTCGGCGTACTGGGCCGACGTGTAGCCCCGACCCATCTCCTCGAGGACCTTGTCGTCGCCGGACTGTAGCGGCACATGGAGGTGCTCGCACAAAGCGGGGGTCGACGCAAACGTATCGAGAAGCCCGGCTGTGAGATCGAGCGGTTCGATGCTCGAGAGCCGAAGCCGCGCGACACCCGTGTCCGCAACGCGAGACACGAGTCCCCCAAGGTCAAGGCCCGAGTGCTCGTAGCGCCCGAGGTTGACCCCGGTCAGCACGACCTCCTTGACCCCGGCTTCCACCAGCGACGCGCACTCGGCGATCACCTCATCGGCCGGCACCGATCTCGGCGCTCCCCGCGCGTAGGGCACGACACAGTACGCGCAGAACGCGTCGCAGCCGTCCTCGATCTTGACCATCGCGCGTGTGTGGAAGCCCGTACCGGCGCGAACAGGCGCCGGACGTCGTGTCCTCGGTACCCCCACCAGACCGGCAAGCCGTTCGCGCACGCGGGATCGGTCGCTCTCGACCACCACGCGTTCGCCCAAGCTCGCGACCTCATCGGGCTCGAGGGCAGCGAGACACCCCGAGACGACGACGGTAGCCGTAGGGTTACAGGTGAGCGCATGGCGGATCGCCTTGCGCGCCTTCGCGTCGGCCTCCGCCGTGACAGTGCACGTGTTGACGAGGATCACGTCCGCCGACGCTTCGTCTCCGACATCGAACCCCTCCGAGATGAGGCCCACCAGCACCTTCTCGGTATCGACCTGGTTCACCTTGCAGCCGAGCGTGCGAGCGGCCACGCGCGGCCTCGAGGCGACGTCTCGCAGTCGGTCGACCTCCTGCATGCCATCGTGCCTCATGACTCTTCAGGCGCGGACGCGCTCTCTTCGCGCAGCTCCGCGACACCGTTCTCGTCTCCGGCCCGCACCACCGACGGCTCCAGCGAGCCGAGCGTATGCGCCGTGAGCGTCATCGCGACGAGCGCGGCTGTCTCGGCGCGTAGGATGGCACCGCCAAGGGAGGCCGCTACCGCGCCCGCGTGCGTGAGCGTCGATACCTCTGCTTCCGTGAGGGGCCGACCGCCGATGAGGATCGTGAAGC
>CAYWCB010000074.1:4166-8865 GCA_964456615.1 uncultured Eubacteriales bacterium
CTCGGCCGACCAGGACGTGCGCAGCCTCGGCCAATACCTCTGCTTCCGTGAGGCCGCCCTCGGGTCCGATCACGAGCGCGACGCGAGCGCGGCAATCCTCCCGGGTGACGCCGGCGCTAGCCAGGACCTCCGGAAGCGACTTCGCCCCGGATCCCTCCCACAGCACCGCTGCAACTTCATGGTCGCCGAGCATCGCAACGACTCCCTCGATGTCCTTCGGGTGATGCACGCGGGGCACACGGGAGCGCTGGGACTGCCTGGCAGCGCCCTCGCTGATGCGCTGCCAGCGCGCGGTTCTCGCGGCCGCCTTCTCTTCGTCCAGCCGCACCACAGTGCGCTCGGCCAGGAGCGGGACGACGTGCTCGGCACCCAGTTCGACCGCGTGCTGGATGATCTCGTCCATGCTCGAGCCCTTGGTAATGCCTTGCACGAGCGTGATGTGCGGCTCCCGGCGCGCGGCGACATCGCGCACGACCCTGCCGGCGATGGCGTCGGCGGAGACCGACGAGATCTCGACGATCCTCGCCCGGGAATCGGGCTCTACGACGACGATTTCCTCTCCCGGACGTACCCGCAGGACGCGAGCCGCGTGGTGCAGGTCGGGGTCGGAGAGCGGTATGTCGACGGTATCGCCGACGCCATCGCCGACGGCAGGAAGCGCGCTCGCCAGGAAGAAACGGTGCGGAGACATCAGCCTGTGAGCCAGTCCTTCAGCTTCTGCAGGGGCGTCGACGAGCCACGCTTCGTGTCGCCCATCTCATCCGAGAGCTGCGTCAGCAGTTCCTTCTGACGCTTGGTCAACCTCGTCGGCACCTCAACGGCCAGGTGCACGAGCAGGTCGCCTCTGCCGGAGCCTCGAAGCCTGGGCATCCCCTGCCCCTTGACCCTCACAACATCGCCGAATTGCGATCCCGCCGGCACCTTGATGTCTGCCGGCTCGAGGAGCCCGCAGGCCTCCATCTCGGCGCCGAGCGCTGCCTGCGCGATGCTGATGTTCGCGCGGCAGTGTAGGTCGTCACCCTCCCGGTGGAGGTACTCGTGCTCGCGAACGTGGACCGTGACGATCAGATCGCCCGCGTCGGCTCCCCTGATGCCCGCCTCGCCCAGGCCGCGCAGTCTCAGCTGCATGCCGTCCATGATGCCCGGCGGAACGCTGACGGCGACGTGCTGTCTGTCCGGAACGCGGCCTGATCCCTCGCATTCCTCGCAGGGTCGATCGATGATCGAGCCGGTCTGCCCGCATCGCACGCACGGCCCGACCGACTGCATCACACCGATCAACGTGCGCCTTTGGGTCCTAACCTGGCCGCTACCGCCGCAGTCAGGACAGGCCACGACGGTCGCATCGGGCGCCTTGCCGGTGGCGCCGCAGACATCGCACGGAGCGAGCCGGTCGACCACGATGTCCTTCTCGGCACCCGTCGCCGCCTCTTCGAGGGTGATCATGAGGTGGGTCGCCATGTCGCGACCCTCCATGCGCACGCGCTGTCCCGCGCTATAGACCCCCGTGAAGAACGCCGAGAAGATGTCCTCCATGCCGAACCCACCGAAGATATCTCCGAGGTCGGGTCCACCAGCGAACCGGGCGTCCACAGCCCCGTACTGATCGTACATCTGGCGCTTCGACGCGTCCGAGAGCACGTCGTAGGCTTCGTTGATCGCCTTGAAGCGTTCCTCGGCGTCCGGTTCGTTGGACACGTCCGGATGCGTCTCGCGCGCTCTGCGCCTGAACGCACGCTTTATCTCGTCGTCCGTCGCATCGCGCTTCACGCCGAGGACGGCGTAGTAGTCTTTTGTTCCTGCAGCCACGTAGCTCCGTTCATCGTAGTCGGTGTCTGGTCGTGGTCGTGGTCGGTGGTGGTCGTGCCCGGTCGTGCACTCGCTGCTCGCCGCGCGCGAAGGCAGGCTCCTCCGGAAGCGGCGCCCTAGGACAGCGCCCGGTCGAGTCCGTCAGCAGCCCAGCGAACGGCTGAGATCGCCTTCGAGTAGTCCATTCGGGTCGGTCCTATCACGCCGACGACGCCTTCCGTGGACGGGTCGCCGTAGTGGGCGGCGACGATACTCACGTTCTCGAGCTCGGCGCGTTGGTTCTCGTGCCCGATACGGATGGCGACACCGTGTTCCTCGAGCAGATCGGACAGCGTCTCCAGGATCGTCAGCCCGTCCTCCAGGGCAGCAAGGAGCGGACGCACGTGCTCGGCGTCGGAGAACTCCGGCTGCGACAGCAGCGGCAACATGCCGCCGTGGTACAGCCGGTCGCGGTCCGCCTCCTCCAGGCACTCCAGTATCGCGTCCACGAGCCGCGCTACGAGGGGATCCGGAGACGACCGCCCCAGGGCTTTCCGGAGCTGCCGGATCTGCGACGCGCGCTTCCCCTCGAGCGAAGCGTTGAGTGCTCGCTCCACCTCGGCCAGGCGCTCGGGTGTCGTCTGCTGCGAGAGCTCGATGTGCCGGTTCACGACCTGCCCCGACTGGGTGATGAGCACGAACAGGGCCCTCGTCGGCGCCATCCAGAGCAGGTCGATCCGGCGGATGGCCACTCGCGCCAGGGTCGGGGCGAGGACAACAGCCATGCAGTTGGTGAGTCGTGTCAGGAGCGCCGACGTCTCCCGCATGAGGTCGTCGACCTCTCCTCCTGCGAGAGCGCCGGTGCTGGGGACGCCTCCCGAATCCTGCCGCTGTGAAGCGTCGGAGAGCAGTCCGTCGACGAAGGCCCGGTACCCGGTGTCCGTCGGCACGCGCCCCGACGACGTGTGCGGCTGGAAGACATGCCCGGTCTCCTCGAGTATAGAGAGTTCGGTGCGCACCGTGGCGGGGCTGCATCGCAACTTATACCGCTCGACCAGCGCCTTGGAGCCGACCGGGTGCGCGCTTTCGACGTACTCCCTCACGAGCGCCGAGAGCACCTGACGCCTGCGTTCACTCAGCATGGACGACCTCCTGGCACTCGATTATACCGAGTGCCAAACGCCAAAGGACGACCGTGACAGGCTCCTTGCCGTCGAGACGTCACTCTGGAGACCAGATCCGACCGAACACCTCGTTGCCCAGCAACCACCCGCGGCGCGTCATGCGCCACCGCGCGCGGGCAGAACCCGGATCGCCCAGGGTAGACACCCGCTCCACGAGGCCAACGTCCTCCAGTTCCTCGAGCGCGCGATCGAGTCCTGCCCCCTGCACGCGATCCACCGAGACGCCGACCCGAAGACGCATGCCCAGCATGACGTCCTCGCGTTCCGCCTCCTCCGCCGAGAGGACCTCGACCTCCTCCTTGGTCCCGAAGAGCCACTGATCGATATCGATCGGCTCCTGGTACCTCACTCGCGCGGCAGGTGGCATGTCCACTTCGGCACGCCCCGAGCCGAGGGAGTCCGCGAGCCCCACCGCCCTGGCCGTCGCGGCGTCGAGCATGCCGTGGGCGGAGGGCCCCATGCCCAGGTACGACCGGCCGGTCCAGTACGCCATGTTGTGGCGGGACTCGAATCCGGGACGGGCGTAGTTCGCCACCTCGTACCGGTCCAGGCCGACAGCGGTCAGCGTTTCCTCCGCGAGGATCATCATGTCGGCGCTCACGTCCGGATCGGGCTCGGCGACGAGTCCCGCGTCGCATGCCACCGCAAGAGGAGTGCCCTCTTCCAGGCTCAGGGGGTAGACCGAAACGTGGCTGGCTCCCGTCCGAAGCGCATGGTCGAGCGTCTCCTGCCACGAACTGATGGTCTGCGTCGGCACGCCGCACATCAGGTCGACCGAGAGGTCCAGATGCGCACCCGTCGCCGCGCGTGCCGCGTCCACCGCAGTCCGTGCGTCGTGAGCACGACCGAGCACGCGCAGGACGCTGTCGTCGAACGACTGTACTCCAAGGCTCAGACGGTTGGCACCTGCGTCCCTCAGTCGCCGGGCGGCGTCGGCCGAGAGGGACTCTGGGTTCGCCTCGACCGTGATCTCCGCGCCCCCTCTCAGAGGCAGGTGGCGCTCGGCTGCGGCGAGGATCTCCACAGCCGATTCGAGCACGACCGTCGGCGTGCCTCCGCCCACGTAGACCGTGTCGACCACGCCGGGAAGCGAGCTCTCACCCCATCTGCGGATCTCGCTTCGGATGCAGCGCGTCACGGCCGCAACGAGACGCTCGTTTGGCTCCGGAACGGAACAGAAGTCGCAATACGAGCACTTCGAGCGGCAGAACGGTACATGGACGTAGACGTGCGCAGGCAGCTGTGGCCCGAGGGCGATACCGATCCCCGACTCGGCGAGGTCCACTGCCCGTCCCGACCCTGCTACTCGTCGACCTTCAGGATCGCCATGAAGGCCTCCTGCGGGACCTCCACAGAGCCCACGGACTTCATCCGCTTCTTGCCCTCCCGCTGCTTCTCAAGCAACTTGCGCTTGCGCGTGACGTCGCCTCCATAGCACTTCGCAAGTACGTCCTTGCGCTTGGCCTTGACGGTCTCGCGGCTGATGATCCGCCCACCGATGGCCGCCTGTATCGGCACTTCGAACATCTGCCTCGGGATGATGCCTCTCAGCCTCTCCGTGAGCACCTTGCCGCGCTGGTAGGCTTTGTCCTTGTGCACGATGAACGAGAGCGCGTCTACCGGACGCCCGGCCAGCAGGATATCCAGCTTCACAAGGTCGCTCCGGCGGTAGCCGATGTACTCGTAGTCGAGCGAGGCGTAGCCCTTCGTCCGGCTCTTGAGCTGGT
>CAYWCB010000075.1:0-8630 GCA_964456615.1 uncultured Eubacteriales bacterium
AGGCACGTCAACCGCGACCGTCACCGGCAGACCCTGTTCCCGCCGCAGGGAGTCGAGGAACGCGAACATGCGCACTGTGGCCTGCTGATGGTGAGCCATGGGGTTCCTCTCCTCGGTGGCCCTGTCGACCTGCGATTGTCGCGCCATCGCGTCAGATGCATACACACCCCCGGGCCTCTCGCCGCCGTGGCGATGGGCGTCACCACCGCTCTCGGTGCACCCGCGTTTCGTCATACCTGTCGGCGGGAGGCTTCGTCTCGGCCGGGAAGCCCAGCGCGACCATGCCGAGGACCTCCACGCCGTCGGGCACCGCCACGACCTCGCGAACGACCGCTGCGCGCTCCGGCCACGGATCAACGCCGAGCCACACCGCACCCAGGCCGAGCGCGTTCGCCGCGACGAGCATGTTCTCGAGTGCCGCGGCGCAGTCGTACACCCAGTAGATCGTGCCCGGGTAGTGGAGCGCCGCGGTGTCCCCACACACGATGATGCCGACGGGCGCCCGCGCCATGGGTCCTGCCCACTTCGACACAGTCGACAGGCGCTCCCGGGCCTTCTCTTCGCGGACAACGACGAAGTGCCAGGGCTGTTCGTTCATCGCCGAGGGGGCGGCCATGGCAGCGCCGATCAGCACTTCGACCGTCTCCTCGGGCACAGGCTCGTCGGTGAAGGCCCGGATGCTTCGGCGAGTCATGATCGCTTCGATGGCGTCCACTGCGCCTCCTTCGACTCGTGCCCTCGGACATCACTGTAGCGCTATGCTGGCGTCATGGATGACACGGGCAATACGAGGATCCGCATCTTCGGCCTCTTGCGGGCCCACTGCGTCGAGCGTGGGCTGCCGACGGCTGTCACGTTCGATGTCCCCGCGGAGGGCATGTCGGCCGAGGACCTGGCGCACGCGCTCGAGCTGCCGCTGGAGATGATCGAGGGTGTCTTCGTCAACCACACCGTGTACGACCTGAACCGTCGCGTGATGCCGGGTGACGAGGTCGCGTTCGTTCCCTACGGCACGCCCGGGCCGCACCGCGTCTACCTCGGCCTTTACAAGGCCGGGAAGGCCTTGCGCGAACCGGTCGCCGAATCCGCTCCGGAGGACTGAGGGCTTCCGGCCGCGCGGGGACGGCTCTGTGGCTTGTGAGCCGGGACCAGTGAATCTCCTTTAGGCGTTGCTGTCGCCTGGTGCTCGGGGATAGAAGCAGAGAGTCGCCCTGCACGCACGTCGCGGCTCTTTGTGAATCACGCCGGTCGTCGGACGAAGGAGGCTCCATGGGTTACCTGCTGCGCGTCAACATGACGGATCTCTCCATCACCAAGGAGGATCTGCCTGCCAAGTGGGAACGCTACGGCGGGCGAGCGCTGACTTCCGCGATCGTCTTCACCGAGGTTCCCGGCGACGCCGACCCGCTCGGCTCGGACAACGTCCTCGTCTTCGCGCCCGGGACGTTCGGCGGAACGAGCGTGCCGAACGGCGGACGCCTGTCGGTCGGCGCCAAGAGCCCACTCACGGGAGGCATCAAGGAGTCGAACTCCGGCGGCCAGGCGGCGCACGCGCTCGGGCGGCTCGGCATCGCCGCGATCGTAGTGACCGGCAAGCCCGCCGACGCGAGTGCGCGCTACATGCTCACGATCGAAGCCGACGGCAGCGCGGAACTCGACCGCGTCGACGAATGGGCCGGGACGACCAACTACGAGGTCTCCGACAAGATCAAGGCTATGCGGCCCGATGACGACCGCTACGCCACGATCACGAACGGGCCCTCGGGCGAAGCGATGATGAAGGCCGCCGGTATCGCTGTGTCCGACATGAAGGGCATCCCCAACAGGTTCGCGGGACGCGGAGGCCTCGGTGCGGTCATGGGGAGCAAGGGCCTCAAGGCGATCGTGATCTCCGACAAGGGCCTCAAGTACCGCGAGCACGCCGACGGCGAGGCGTTCAAGGCGGCGATGCGCCGCTTCTCGGACGCCCTCAAGGAGCACGCGGTCTCCGGTCAGGGGCTGCCGACCTACGGAACGAACGTGCTCACCAACATCCTCTCGGAGGCGGGCGCGCTTCCCACGCGCAACTTCTCCGAGGGCTCGTTCGAGGGCGCGGAGACCACCAGCGGCGAGCGCATGCGTGAGATCACGCTCGAGCGAGGCGGCAACGTGAGCCACGGCTGCCACACCGGCTGCGTCATCCAGTGCTCGCGCTACTACGTTGACAAGGACGGCCACTACAAGACGAAGGGTCCGGAGTACGAGACAGTCTGGTCGTTCGGCGCCGACTGCGGCATCGACGACCTGGATGCCGTCGCGGAACTCGACCGGGTCTGCGGCGAGTACGGTCTCGACACGATCGAGATGGGCGCCACCATGGCGGTCTACATGGACTCGGGCAAGCTCGCCTTCGGCGATGGAGCCGGAGCCCTCAAGGCGCTCAAGAGCATCTTCGAGGGCGGCGAACCGGGCAGGGTGCTCGGCGACGGCGCCGAGGCGACGGGCAAGGCCTTCGGCGTGAAGCGCATCCCGGTCGTGAAGCACCAGGCGCTCCCGGCCTACGACCCGCGCGGCGTCCAGGGCATCGGCGTGACGTACGCGACCTCGACGATGGGCGCCGACCATACGGCCGGCTACACGATCGCCACCAACATCCTCAAGGTCGGCGGTGACGTCGATCCCTTGAAGGTCGAGGGACAGGTCGACCTCTCGCGTGGCTTGCAGATCGCGACGGCCATGCTCGACGCGTTCGGGCTGTGCATCTTCGTGGCGTTCCCGGTGCTCGACATCCCGGCATGCTTCAACGCTATCTACGAGATGGCCGAGGCGCACACCGGTCAGGAGTGGGACGCCGACGCCTTGATGCAGCTCGGACGCGAGACGCTCACGTTCGAGCGACTCTTCAACGAGCGAGCGGGCATGGGACCTGCCGACGATCGCCTGCCGGAGTTCTTCAAGACGGACAAGCTGCCGCCGCACAACCTGACGTTCATGGTCCCGGATGCCGAGATGGACGAGGTCTACAACTTCGTGCCGGAGACCGCGGCCCAGATGGGCATCGCGTAGAGACGGCCCGACGGAACACCTTGCAGGCAGCGCTGCCCCCGTCGCACACTCTTCTCGCGGGGGCAGCGCTGCAGACACGACGGCAAGCAAGTCGCAGGCATACTCCCGAACGGCATACCGGGTCAGGGTCAGGCACACGCATGCAGCCCAGGACAGTCTGGCGGAACGCATGAAGGTACACGTAGCGCTCTTCGCATCGCTCTCCGACCACCACACCCTCAGCGGCGAGGGGCACACGCGCACGTACGACTTGGCTGAAGGCACGCGGATCGCCGACGTTATCGCCGAACTCGGACTTCCGGATCAGCCACGGATCGTGTTCGTGGACGGGCGCCACGCCCCCGAAGACCGCGAACTCCACGAGGGCGAACGGCTGGCCGTCTTCCCGCCGGTCGCCGGCGGCTAGGCCGACGCGTGACCGGCGACGCGAGACGGCCACTGATCCCGGACGACGAGATCCGGTCTCGACTTGCCGCAGGGCACGTAGCGATCATCGGGTGCGGCGGGCTTGGCAGCAACGCCGCCGTGATGCTCGTGCGTAGCGGGGTCAAGAGACTCACGCTCATCGACTTCGACGTCGTAGAGGAGAGCAATCTCAACCGGCAGCACTTCTTCCGTGACCAGCTCGGCGTACAGAAGACGGAGGCTCTGGCGGCGACGCTCCACCGCATCCACAGCGACCTCGATCTTGTGCTCGTGACCGAGTGCATGACGGCCGAGAACCTCGCCGGCGTCGTGCGCGATGCAGACGTCGTCATCGAAGCGGTCGATCGCGCCGAGACGAAGGCCCTGATCCTGGAGGTCTGCGTGCGCGACCTTCCCGAAGTCCCGCTCGTGACGGCCTCAGGCCTCGCAGGATACGACGATGCGAACTCAGTCCGGACGGCGCAGCTCGCACGAAACGTCTGGGTAGTGGGAGACCTGTCGTCCGACGTGCGACACGGACACGCCCTTCTTGCCTCGAGGGTCATGGTGGCCTCCGCACACGAGGCCCACGCGGCCATCAGGATCCTTCTCGGACTCGATCCCCTCTAGGCAGTCTGGTCGGACACCGCCTCGCAGCCTCGCGATCGCGAACGCCGCACCGACCGCACGGTGCTACATGCCGGGCGGTTCTTCTTCGCCCGGCGGCGGCTCCCCGCCAGACGGCTTCTGGGCGACGTCCGCCGGCTCCGGCCTCGGCCTGCCGAAGAACTCGATGGCGAGCAGCCACACGAGTACCAAGACGCCGACCCAAGCGGCGCGCTCGGCGGGACCGATATGCCAGAAGAGCAGCGCGAGCACGCCGGCGACGACCCCGATGCTCCGAAGCCCCTGCTTGCGAGCGAGGACCCACTCGCCGAACGCGCCGAAGTCCCACGCCGTACCGACACCCTGCATGCCGTGCTGAACGCCTCCACGGAGCGCTACTGCCCACTTCGCCGGTCCCGCCACGACCGCCCCGGCCCACAGGATCAGCCCGAAGATGAGGACGTTGCGCTGGAAGGTGACGAGCTGCTTGAAGACGATGTCGTAGACGATGTCGTAGACCGCCTGTGCCGCCGGCACGTCGATGCTGCCGAGCTCCCGTATGGCATTCGTGTAGGGGTATCGAGCGAGGTAGATCGCCTCTATCGGCAGCAGCATCGCAATCACGATGGCGATGCCCACCCAGAGTACCGACTTGCGGCGATCGACGGCGACGGCCACCGCCCCGCCGAGGAGCGCCAACGCGAGGAGCGGGAGGGCGAGCGCCGCCTGGTTGAATACCGCGACGGTGCTCGAGGCGTGGTGTCAGTGATTCCGACGAGCACGATCACCGCCGTCTTCGGCGAGAACGGGACGATCTCCGGCGACGGCGGAGTCGGCGCCTACAGTGGCGCCTACTCCGAGGAAGGCGTGGACGGCATCACGATCGGCGAAACGACCGCGTCTTGGGCGGGCGGGCCGAAGGAACTCATGGCGCAGGAAGCCGCGTACCTCAAGGCGCTCAGGTCGGCGAGCACTTTCAGGGTCTCGCAGAAGGCTCTGGTGCTGCGCACCGCGGAGGGTGACGTCGCGGTCCAGATGGAGCCCGCGCGCTAGCCTTCCCCATCGACGCGGTCGATGAGCTCCTCGGTCTCGGCCTCGGCCACAGCGCGTTCGGCACCGACGATGTCGCCGCCCTGCCCACCGAGGATCGAGCCGAGCTCTACGGCGATGCCGACCGCCTTGCCGACCGTCTCTCGGGTCGATTGCTTGAGCCCGTGCTTCTTCTCGGACTCCGCTTCAGCCTCTCCGACGGCCTCGGCAGACTCGTCCTCGACGAACTCCGGCTCCTCGGGCCCGGGCTCGGGCACGTCTCCCGGACCCATGTCCTCGATGTCGCTGCCCCAGTCGCGCTCGTCGTCCATGATGGTCTCCAACCCCCGGCGTGCCGGAGTCGTCTTGTCTCAGCTCGTGCAACGCAAGTGTAGCCGCGCCCGCTCGCACGCGCATACGCGCTCGGCGGCTCGGACCGTCTAGCGTGCGTGCTCGGCAAGGAGGCGGGCCGCGTTCCCGCCGAGGATCGCCTCGATCTCGTCCTCCGCGAGTTCGAGTCCTCGTATGTGCTCGATCTCGACCGCTGCATCGGTCCAAGGGCCGTCGGTCCCGAAGAGCACTCGGTCGGCCCCGTGAGCACGCACGAGCGCGACGAACTCGTCGTCGGGCAGGTGGCGGGGTGTGTAGGCCGTGTCCAGCCACACATCACGGCCGACAACGTGCCGGGCCACGCCCTCCCACTGACGAAAGCCGCCGAGGTGCGCGAGCACGACCGTGAGCTCGGGCCATTCGTCGATCACGGCCGCGAACGACTCGGGTGTCGCGCGCACGGTCGGGTACATGATGTCCGCGCCCGCGTGGAAGAGAACGATCATCCGATGCTCGATCGCAGCCGCGTAGATCGAGGCCATGCGGGGTTCGTGCGGCTCGAACGACTGGAACTCGGAGTGCAGCTTGAAACCACGGATGCCTAGCGACGCCATGCGGGCCATCTCGGCGGCAGGTTCTACGAGGTCGGGGTGCATCGCGCCGAACACCACGATGCGGTCGCTCTGCGCTCCGGCCGCCCAATCGTTGATGGACGCGACCTGGCCGGGTTTCGTCGCCACCGGCTGGACCACCGAGATGTCGACGCCGACGCGGTCCATCTCGGCGAGCAGGCCGGCGATCGTTCCGTCGTACTGCGCGCGCAACCCGCCCTTGGCCTCGAGCGCGGCGATGGCCGAGGGCGCGAGCGCGTCGGGAAACGCGTGCGTGTGTACGTCGATGACGGGCATCGTCGGCAAGGATAGCGCAATCCTGTCGCGCAACGGACCGGGTGCTGGTACCTTCGGAGTGCTCAGAGAAGCGCCCGCGGGCCGAGGAGAGGCCGTGCGAACGACTCCTGCAGACGACGACGTGAACACGCCAGACGCGCTGGACCGCTCGCGCGCCGAGACTCGAGCCGCGTTCGAGAACCGCGCGCTCGTCTACTACTACCTCTTCGAGGTGCTCGCCGAGGAGTTGGGCGAGGAGCGGGCCATGCAGTTGATGAAGCGCGCCATCTACCGGCGGGGGCTCGAGGTCGCCGAGAAGTACCGGGCCGCGGCGAGGGCGGGCGACCTCGGGGAGGTCGGCCGGATCTTCTGCGAGGGCTCTCCGTGCGAGGGTACTCTGTTCGAGCCGGGCGTGGAGAGCCTCGGCGAGGGCGTGGTCGTGCTTCGGATGACCGCGTGCCCGCTCGTCGATACCTGGCGCGCCGCAGGCGTATCTGCCGACGAGGTTGACGCGCTCTGCGAGATCGCTTCGGCCGTCGATGAGGGCACCTTCGAGGGCGCGGGACTCGATCTAGTGTTCTTCGATCGCCTCGGCAGACCGGGATCGAGCCGTTGCCTGCTGGAGCTTCGCGTCGCACAAGAAGGCGTGTAGAGGGAGCATCGGTCGAACCGTTTGCGCCAGCGCCGCGAAGCGGTGCCCAAACGACCGAACGAGCGAGGAGGGAGGTTGCATGACCTGCTACATGCGACACATGGATTGGCTGTTCGACGAGCTCGCCATCCCGTCGGACAAGAAGAACCGCAACCGGGTCGACGGCGCGCTGCGGGCAGTGCTCGACGTCGGCGACGGGGCCGAGTGCGGCGAGATCTGGAAAGCGGTGAAGGCGCTCTCAGATGACGAGCGGTTCGAGCTGGCGCCTCGTGTCGCGGAGGTGCTGGACGGGGGCTAGCTCGCGCCCGCTGCCTTCTCCTGAAGCAGGCACATCTGCTCCATACGTCCGGCGAGCCAGTAGAGAATGGCCGCTATCACCATCGGCGCGATGATGAGCAGTCCGATCACCAGCCAGACACCCATCTCCCACTCGAAGAGGACGCCCCACACGACCACGCCGGCGGCGCCGAGCAGCAGGAGCAGAGCGGTCAGACGCTCGTAGAACATGCCGAGGACGAACGTGGCGACAGTCACGCCGAGCGGGATCAGCGCATTGACTAGGCCACTCTCCACACCTGCGGCGTCGTACACGAGATGCTCGTACCGCGCATCCGTCTGCGAACCGAAGAACATCAGGATCCAGAACAGACCGCCGAGAACGACGAACACGCGCGCGATGATCCTCTCTGTGTTGGCGCTCTCGGTATTGCAGGTGCGACTCAGAAGCTCCATCCTCAGACCTCCACTCCCGTCGGCACTAACCTGCATCTCTCCCGGCTAGATGATTCCCCTTTCGCAGCTCGCCTGCCGCAAGTGTCCACCAGCACGCGGCTCGGGGCAAATCCGCCTACGGTACGTGGCGTGTGACTGCGGCGCGTGCGTGTGGCGTCCGTGGTGCCTACGTGGACGCCGGTGACGCCTCTTCGCCCACCGGCAGCCGTGCAACCGAGACCGCATACGGCCTCGGCTCGATGGCGCCGTCTCTATCCTCGGTGAGCACCTTCGACACCTTGCAGCCGACAAGAACGATCCGCACGGAGTAGTTCAGCCAGATGAGCAGGACGAACACCGAGCCCGCGGCTCCGTAGACGCTGCCCACGGCCGCCCATGCCACGTACAGGCCGAAGAGAAGCGTGCCCAGAAGCCAGGCCGCTGCCGTCAGGGTCGCGCTGATGACCGCTGCCTTCCAAGGCACGTGCGCATCGGGCAGGTATCGGAAGACCACGAGGAACGCCACCGCCGAGGTGGAGAGCACGATAAGCGGCGAGCCGAGCGTCTGGACCAGGTCGGAGAACCGGCTGAGATAGGGACGCGATGCGATCACGGCCGCGGCGGAAGAGGCAAGCACTCCGGTCACGAGCAGGCCCGCGGGGACGAGCGCGATGAGTGCCTGTGCGAAGCGGGCACGTACGACGAGCCAGATCGATACCCCGTGCCGCAGATCCACGTTCCACATGCCGTTGAATGCCGCCTGCATCTGGTTGAGTGCGAGTCCGGTCGTCACCAGCAGCAGTCCCACGGTGACCCAGGCGGTCTGAGAGGACATGGCGGCCGAGCGGCTCTTGGAGAGGTCCACGAGCGTCTCGGTGAGGCCCTCGCCAAGGAGGCGGACGAGCGAGTCCTTCAAGAGGACGTTCACTGGGGCCCGGTCGAGAACTGATCCTGCGATCGCTACG
>CAYWCB010000076.1:0-8597 GCA_964456615.1 uncultured Eubacteriales bacterium
CCCGAACCGGTGCCGCAAGACCGATCCGGAGACCTTCGTGAAAGATCGAGGCTAGCGCGTTCGCGCACAGCTCAGGCACCACCAGGACGGCGTGCTCAAGGAGCGCTCCGCCTACGAAGCCGTCGATTTGGCGCCGATGTGGGCTCCGGAGGCTCGAGTTCCGTGCTCACCGCCAGAAGCGGTCGTCACGCCGTGCGTCGCCGCATTGAGGAGCTGGGACACGAGGTCTCTGCGGCATCCCATTCGTCGCTGAATCTGAGCAGGCGCAGTTTCAGCAGGTTGTGCGCCCCAGGCTTGAGCCAGCTCATCCCGCGCGTCTTGAAACGTCTGGACACGAGCAGGTCGACCGCCTTCTCGACCGCTCCGGACCCGAAGAGGTCGGTTCTGGCGCGGTTCTCGATCCCTGAACGGTTGGCGCGCACGAAGTGGATGAGTCTGTGCTTGGCCTCGACCCTGTCGGAGGAGGGGGCGCTTTCCAGGCCGAGAGCTCGCTCGACGACTGCTGTGGTGTGCTTCACCCCGCGCGGGAGCACAGTGTCGAGCGGCTGGTGCTCGATCCGCGGACAGGACAGCGGAATCGCCGGCGTGCGAGTCTGACCGGGCGGCGGCGTTCGCCCGCACCTGTTGCATGCACTGCGAGAAGGCCGCTCTGTGGCGCTCCTTGAGCGCCGTCTCGATGTCCCGGCCGATCTGAGCGGCGGAGCGATCCCCGACCTCGAGTTCGGGAGCACCCAGCTCGATGCGCACTATCACGGATCCGGACTCCTTTCCCTTGCTTGACGGCACCAGGATCGGAGTCCGTTCTCTTGGAAGCGGTTCATCACAGGATTTGGGGTGCTTCCTGGACCAGCATAGTGCATGGACAGCGGCTCTAAGACCGCGTAAGCTAGCTTCGCGCACATACTTGGGGGCTGAAGGTGGTTACGCAGGCAGTCGGACTTGCGAGGGATCCGAGGGCCGAGCCGGAATGCCGAGGGAGCACGCACTCGGTCCGGCGTGCCGGGGTGAACAGGGGGTCCGTAGGCTTCTCGAAACGCGCGTCGCGAACGCTGCTCGTGCTCTTCGCGTGCACTTTCGCGTTCGTAGGTCTCTTCACAGGTGTTGAATGCGCTGCTGCCGCTGACTGCACGTCGTGTCACAACGCGGCAGCTCACTCGATCCCCAAGGACGAGTATGCCGCGTTCGATCCCTCTGACGGCTACTGCGTCATCTGCCATGAGCTCCCCGGCTTCCAGCAACCACCGCACGGCGCGTACCCTGTGCAAGCGCCTCCGGCCGAGCACCTGTATCTCCAGGATCCCTGTGTCGAATGCCACAACGGATGGCTCGGGTCGGCCCACGGGTTCATTCCGGACTACGACAACAAGACCTACCTGCCTCCCCCCGGGAGGACCATCGACCTCTCGGGTGTCTCCAACGCGGGCTGTGAGGGATGCCACACGACGGGCATGGCCTCCGGGGAGGTCTTCTACCCCGCAGCCGCGGTACCCGACATCATCAGCGGAGCCGCTCACATCGCTTCATTCCACACAACGGTGTCCGAGCCGAGCTGTGCCGCGTGCCACGCCGACGTCCTCACAGTCCATCCGGACTGCACCACGTGCCACACGGTCGACTACGAGGGCCTTGACGGATACACGTGCACGACGTGCCATGACGATCTCGGCCCCAACCACGGGGATCCCGGCGCGGCGCATGACAACATAGCGGTACCCGAGTGTACGCAGTGCCACGGTACGAGCGTCACGACGATCCACGGGGCCTGCGCTGTGTGCCATCCACCCTACAGCGGGCCGGGTATCACGGGCGAGACGTGTACCTCATGCCACAGCCCCTTGCCCTCAGGACACTCGGCGCTGGAGAGCCTGCGATGGTCGTATCAGGACTTGAGCGACTCCTCACCGAAGTACGAGGGCGGATACGAGTGCTTCAGTTGCCACCGCCCGTCTGGTCTCGTGGTCGTCAACCCGCATGGCGGCTACGACACGACGACGAACAAGTGTAAAGCGTGCCACGCCGTCCACCGTGCGGAGGGTACCTACTACCTGCTTCGTGCCGACAGCCAGGACGACGCCTGTAACTACTGCCACATCGGCGCTTCGGCGAAGTCCAACGAGGTGGTCTACACCGGTACCGGTGATCCGAGTGTCAACATCTACACCAGGAACGGCCACACCATCGGCGCGGGCTCGCGCATCCCGGACTCGAGCATCGACATGACGGCGACTACCGTCACCATCGGCGGCACGTCTATCAAGGTGCGCAACTACCACGAGACCAAGAAGCAGCTCTTCCGCACGATGACCTTCGGCCGCTCCCCGGCGAGCCACCCGACCATCGGCGACATGGCAGTGCTGCAGTTCTCCAAGGTCGGTCCGACGCCGCTCAGCTGCTCGAACTGCCACCAGGTGCACAACGCCTCTTCGCAGATCTGGAAGCCGCCGCAACACGGCGCCACCCGCGGCTCGATCACCGGCGTGAAGCTCAGCAACGGCTACAAGCTGCTGCGCCGCTTCCCGGGCTCCACGAGCGGTACCTCAGGCGCCCCGATCCTGGCCACCACAGGCCTGCTCGGCTCGTCTGTTATGGCGAAGGTGCCTGAGTCCACGCTGGTCGCCAACACCAACTACTCCACGGTAGGGTCGCGCGAGGCCACCTACACCGAGGAAGGCGTCGAGTGGCGCCAGCCCGACTGGGTGGTCGGCAGCCAGTTCGGCGCACGCCACTCCACGGTTGGCGAGGCCGCTCTCGTGAGCGAGTACGCCATGTCCGTGTGGTGCGCTGACTGCCACAACCTGAACATCGGCGCCGAGGCCGTCACGGCCGGCAACACCGAGCTCGGTCTGCAGCGCTCGCACGCCGACCGCACGCACCCCGTGCCCGGTTCGCGCGTCATCCAGTGCTACTCGTGCCACCGCTCGGGCCTGACGCACGCGAGCACCGGCTGTGACCGGTGCCACTACGGCCCGGTCGAGTACCGCACCAACTCCGCCCTGGCGTCCGACTTCCTCGGCCGTCCGACGGACTTCCCGCATGCGGGTAACATCAACGACGAGTACAAGCTCCTCGGCGCGTTCTCGCTCAGCGTGATCCCGTACATCAACCCGGACAACGGCAACGAGACCCTGGCCGGCGGCACCATCTCCTTCAAGGAAACCACCATCACTGCGGACAACCTCGACGCCGTCTGTCTGCGTTGCCACACCGACCAGGGCGTGCACCAGTAGGCGCGCGCGCTTGCACCAGCAAGGTGCACGGGAGAGCAGGACCGGGTAGGAAGAAGTCGAAGTAGAAGCAAAAGGAGAGGAAAGGCCTCGTTCGGTCGTCAGGAGAGGCTTCGATTGAGCGGGGCCCGCAGTTCAAGATTGAAGAACCTTAAGAAGTGGGTATGGATTTCTTGTCGAAGACGCGGTAAGATTCAGGCACGTTAAGAGGAAACGGAGCCCGGCGACAATGATGACCGGCTTCCGTGTTGCAGTACATGCTGCGCAAGTCACACGTTGCCCAGCAGCGTTACTTGGGCCTCGATGCGAAGGAGGTGAAACAAACAATGAGGTCGACATTCACACGAAACCCCAATGGAGGTCTGAACATGAAGAAGGCTCTTCTCTTGGCGCTTACGGCGGTCTTCGTCGTAGCGTTCACGGCTAGTGCGTTCGCGGCCTTCCCGACGGTCATTGACACCGACGGTGGCTCGCGCTGGAGCTATCAGGACGCGAGCGACAGTACCGCCAAGCGCGAGGGCGGCTACCTGATCTTCAACGACGGGAGCAAGTATGCCTCGTCGGGTGCTTCGTACACGATCGGCGGCAGCATCTTCGACCAGGCTCTGTACTTTGCCACGAAGGGTCCGCATGGCGGCTACGACACGACGACGAACAAGTGTAAAGCGTGCCACGCCGTCCACCGTGCGGAGGGTACCTACTACCTGCTTCGTGCCGACAGCCAGGACGACGCCTGTAACTACTGCCACATCGGCGCTTCGGCGAAGTCCAACGAGGTGGTCTACACCGGTACCGGTGATCCGAGTGTCAACATCTACACCAGGAACGGCCACACCATCGGCGCGGGCTCGCGCATCCCGGACTCGAGCATCGACATGACGGCGACTACCGTCACCATCGGCGGCACGTCTATCAAGGTGCGCAACTACCACGAGACCAAGAAGCAGCTCTTCCGCACGATGACCTTCGGCCGCTCCCCGGCGAGCCACCCGACCATCGGCGACATGGCAGTGCTGCAGTTCTCCAAGGTCGGTCCGACGCCGCTCAGCTGCTCGAACTGCCACCAGGTGCACAACGCCTCTTCGCAGATCTGGAAGCCGCCGCAACACGGCGCCACCCGCGGCTCGATCACCGGCGTGAAGCTCAGCAACGGCTACAAGCTGCTGCGCCGCTTCCCGGGCTCCACGAGCGGTACCTCAGGCGCCCCGATCCTGGCCACCACAGGCCTGCTCGGCTCGTCTGTTATGGCGAAGGTGCCTGAGTCCACGCTGGTCGCCAACACCAACTACTCCACGGTAGGGTCGCGCGAGGCCACCTACACCGAGGAAGGCGTCGAGTGGCGCCAGCCCGACTGGGTGGTCGGCAGCCAGTTCGGCGCACGCCACTCCACGGTTGGCGAGGCCGCTCTCGTGAGCGAGTACGCCATGTCCGTGTGGTGCGCTGACTGCCACAACCTGAACATCGGCGCCGAGGCCGTCACGGCCGGCAACACCGAGCTCGGTCTGCAGCGCTCGCACGCCGACCGCACGCACCCCGTGCCCGGTTCGCGCGTCATCCAGTGCTACTCGTGCCACCGCTCGGGCCTGACGCACGCGAGCACCGGCTGTGACCGGTGCCACTACGGCCCGGTCGAGTACCGCACCAACTCCGCCCTGGCGTCCGACTTCCTCGGCCGTCCGACGGACTTCCCGCATGCGGGTAACATCAACGACGAGTACAAGCTCCTCGGCGCGTTCTCGCTCAGCGTGATCCCGTACATCAACCCGGACAACGGCAACGAGACCCTGGCCGGCGGCACCATCTCCTTCAAGGAAACCACCATCACTGCGGACAACCTCGACGCCGTCTGTCTGCGTTGCCACACCGACCAGGGCGTGCACCAGTAGGCGCATGACCTGATGCCGATCGACGCCACTTCAGGTGGCACGTCGAACGGTAGTGTGTGACCGGAGGGACCCACTATCGAGTGGGTCCCTCCTGTTTGTCCCCTTCCGTGCGCGCGAGGCGTTCTCGCGCAAGGAGGAGCCCGCTCTTCTTGTCCCGCTCTTCTTGTCGACCGATCCCTTGACTCCGGGATGCGACCCGGGCTCGCTTCTTGCATTCAAGAACGCGAGGTGAACGAGGTAGACTAGAGTGTGTGTCCGTCATGGACAGGGACGTGAGGGTCGGTGCCCTACCGCAGTAGCACAGAGGTCGCCAACCAGAGGGCGGGTGAATCGGCGCCCGTGGACCAGAGGGTACCGGAGCGAGCCGTCTCGTCGGGCCTGTGGTTGCTCGCCGTGCTGCTGGTCGGCTTGGCGCTGTGGCTGGCCCTCACCCCCCGGGGCTGTAGCCTTGCTCGGACCGGGGAGTGGACTGCACAGACACCAGTCACGACCGACCTCTCGTTCCTCAAAGATCTGGAGCGCAAGCCTGTCGACTCACTACCCGACCAGGTCGCGAGCTATGAGACGATCGCCGTGCAGCCGGTTCCCAACACCCCACAAGCCGCGGAAGCGGTCTACGTGACCCTGGACATGGACACGATGCTCGCCACGCCGTTCAGGCTCTACGCCAACGTCGAAGCGTTCCCGTCGGCCGCCGAAGCCAAGAACAGCATGGCGGAGGAGGTGAAGAAGTACCCAGCCGACCGCGCCAAGGAGCTGTTCGGGGGCGCCACGGAGGTCGAGACCGGTCTGAGCGCGGCCAAGGACGCATGGATCGCGACGTGGACGTACGGCCAATACGGCATTCTAGTGCGGGCGGCATACGACCGGCATCCCCCAGCTGACGGCAGCGCCGGTCAAGTCCTGAAGCTTCACGGCCTGTACGTCGCTCGCGTGGTCGAGTACTTCCAGCGTACGGGCCAAGACGGAATCCAGGCGCGCGTCGCACTCGAGAAGGCGGGTTACCCCGCCCCCGACGCCGGTCGCCGCAGGACCCCTCCGGGAATTGAGGAATAGGTGACATGACGGCCGGCAAGAACCCGGACGACGCTCCGAGCCTCCTTGAACACAAGGCTCGCACCCGGCGTCGCCTCGTCATCGCCGAGAGGGTGTGGTTCGGGGTGTTGGCAGCGGTCGCCGCGACGGTGATCCTCGGGGCTGGGATCGTGCTCGCCTCGGCACACCCGCGGTCGTGTGGCACGTGCCACAGCACGGCTGTGTCCACTGCCGAGTCCAACGCCCACTCGTTCACACGCTGTGAGTCGTGTCACGCAGGCGACTCGGCGGCCGGCATCCTTCAGGGCAGACTCGCGGTGATCGACATGGCCGTCGCCACCGTTCTTCCGTCTCGCGTGCGTGTTGTGAGCAACACGCCGTCTCAACTGTGCCTCGACTGTCACCAGGAGGAGATGGCATCCACGATCACGGTCGGTGATCTGCGCATGAGTCACCGCGCGCCGCTCGAGGCCGGATGGGAGTGCAGCACCTGCCATCCCTCGGCCGGGCACGACGTCGGGTCCGCCATGCGCGGCTACACCATGGACATGTGCTTCACGTGCCACTCGGCCAACGCCGAGAACCTGGAGACCTGTAGGGCCTGCCATGTCGATGAGGCGCAAGCCGACACCTCACGGCAACGACGGCGCGATCTCTCCCCATGGAGGATCACGCACGGTCCGAACTGGCGGATAACCCACGGCATGGGAGACATGTCCATCTGCAGCTCGTGTCACCGGAAGGGCTACTGCACTCGCTGTCATGGAGAGAACGTCCCCCACCCTGAGGCGTATCTGAGAGATCACGGCAGGGACGTGCAGGGGCGCTCCGACGGCAAGAAGCAGTGCCTCACGTGTCATCGCGATGATGCGTGCGACGACTGCCACGGGCTTTCGATGCCTCATCCGGACGGCTTTCTCAACGGGCATGCCAAGGTGATCAGGACAAGAGACGAAGAGTACGCGAAGCTGTGTACCCGCTGCCACAAGAAGGAGTCGTGCGAGGCATGCCACGCGCGTCACATCCACCCCGGGTTGAGTCCGGAGTACATCGAAGCGCTCAAACGCAGGCCGGTCAGGTGATGGCCGCATGAACGATCTGCTGATACAAGTTCGCGAGGTCATCGCCAATGCGAACACCACCACGGCGCTGGTGCTCGCTGGCATCGCGGTGCTCGCTGTGGTGATCATCGCCGGTGCGGCGCTGTTCATCACGAGGATGTACACACAGCGAGGTCGGCTCGATATGCTACTCGAGGACCGTGCGCCCGAGAAGGCGGCCAACCCGTGGGTGGCGCGCGCGGTGGTCATCCTGGCATTCGCGCTCACCATCGGCGGGGCCATCGTCTACGCCGAGCGGCCGTCCTCGTGCACGTCGTGTCACCAGGACCCCGCCTACACCGAGAAGCTCGCCGAGAGCCCGCATGCGTCCGTGAGCTGTGCAGCGTGTCACCGATCAAGTGGCGTGACCGCAGCCGTCGACGACCTCGCTCGATACGGTGGTTGGCTGTGGTCGCACTACATGGAGGACGCAGACATACAGGCGGGCACAGGCGCATTCGTCGATTCGAGGCGCTGTTTGAGCTGCCACGAGAAGGTCTCGCGCGAGGTCGTCGAGTCCGCTGGCATACGTGTTCGGCACTCGGACTTCTTGGAGCGGGGCATGACGTGTACGGTGTGCCACGCAAGCATCGGACATGGCGCGCCGCGGGGGGTCCAGAACCAGCTCGTCATGAACCATTGCCTAGAGTGTCACAACGGCCGCGACGCCTCTTCTGAGTGCGATCTATGCCATACGAAGGACGTCGGCATCAGGTCCGTGGCAGCACGCGGAGGCAAGATGAACACCGTGGGCATTCGAGAGGTCGACTGCTACGGGTGTCACGCAGAGCGCCGTTGCACCTCCTGTCACGGCATGGTGATGCCGCATCCCGCGGGTTTCGTATCGGAGGACCTTCCGCGCGGCGTGATTCTGAGCGTGCCGGGCACCGGCTTCGACCCCGGCTCTCATGCGCTGGAGGGCTTCAAGAACCGCGAGGTCTGCTTCAGGTGCCACTTCGCCTCAGGTGAGCCGTTCAAGCCCAACGAGGATAGCTGCCGCCCCTGCCATCAGCTGCTGGGTTTCACCCACGGCGGTCCGGCATGGATTGTCGAGCACGGTCTGCAGGCCACGGGACAGAAGCCGGGGGCGCTCGCCGACTGCGCTGGTTGCCATGGACCCCCCGAACGGTTCTGTGGATGGTGTCACCCACCCGGCTACGCCGAGCGCTATGCGCCGGTCCTGGGTGCGGACAACTACACGCCTTCCCCCGGATGGCCTCGCCCCGCGGACCCGAGCTTGTGACCTTGTATCGTCTCTGGGCGTGCAGACAGCGCGCGGCCCGGAGAGGTGAGCGCGTGATGCGCGGTCAGTATTGTCGACTCGAGCGGTGCTACTGCAGGAACTCGTCGGA
>CAYWCB010000077.1:0-292 GCA_964456615.1 uncultured Eubacteriales bacterium
GTCGATCAACGAGGAGGTAGAGAAGCTCAGACACGCGGCGACGGCCGCGCTACTCTCGAGGCGCGACGTCGTGGTTGTGGCGAGCGTGTCGTGCATCTACGGCATCGGCTCGCCCGAGGACTACGCCGGAATGGCGGTGTTCCTGGACTCGGGCGGGACGCAAGATCGAGACCAGCTCATCCGCGACCTCATCGACATACAGTACGACCGCAACGACTTCGAGATGCAGCGTGGCACCTTCAGGGTCCGCGGCGACGTCGTCGACATCTTCCCGCCCTATGCCGACCACCCC
>CAYWCB010000077.1:347-8577 GCA_964456615.1 uncultured Eubacteriales bacterium
GAGGTGCTACGTACGTACGAGTCGCTTCCCGTCTGGCCGGCCACACACTACGTCACCGAAAAGCGAAAGCTTGAGCATGCGCTGCAGACGATCCAAGAGGAGCTCGTCGGCCGTCTTGCCGAGCTGCGCGCCGAGGGCAAGCTCCTCGAGGCGCAGAGACTGGAGATGCGGACGAACTACGACCTCGAGATGCTCGAGACGATGGGGTTCTGTTCCGGCATCGAGAACTACTCGCGCCATCTCGACGGCCGAGCTCCGGGTGAGCCCCCCAACACGCTCGTCGACTACTTCCCGAGCGACTTCCTCTGCATCATCGACGAGAGCCACGTGACGGTGCCGCAGATCCGTGGCATGTACGAGGGCGACAAGAGCCGCAAGATCACGCTCGTGGAGCACGGGTTCCGGTTGCCGAGCGCGCTCGACAACCGTCCCCTGAGGTTCGACGAGTTCGAGACGCGCGTGCCGCAGTTCGTGTACGTCTCGGCGACGCCAGGGGACTACGAGGGGCGCGTATCCCAACAGGTGGTCGAACAGATCATCCGGCCGACCGGGCTCGTCGACCCTCAAGTCGTCGTGAGGCCCGTCAAGGGCCAGGTGGACGACCTCATCGGCGAAGTGAAGGAGCGCGTCGAGCGAGACGAGCGCGTGCTCGTCACCACACTCACCAAGAAGATGGCCGAGGACCTCACCGACTACCTCGTCGAACGGGGGATCAAGGCCAGGTATCTCCACAGCGACATCGGCACGCTCGAGCGGGTCGAGATCCTGCGTGACCTGCGCCTCGGCACGTTCGACTGCCTCGTCGGCATCAACCTCTTGCGCGAAGGCCTCGACCTGCCCGAAGTCTCGCTTGTCGCGATCCTGGACGCCGACAAGGAAGGCTTCCTGCGCAACCAGCGCAGCCTCATCCAGACGATCGGCCGAGCGGCCCGGAACGTCTCCGGTCAGGTCGTCATGTACGCCGACGAGGTGACCGACTCGATGCGATCGGCCATCGACGAGACGAACCGCCGCAGGGATATCCAGCTCGCGTTCAACGCGGAGCACGGGATCGAGCCGCAGACGATCCGCAAGGCCATCTCCGACATCGTGCAATACGTCCGGGAGGGCGCCGCCGAGCCCACCGCCGCCGCGGCAACGGCCGCCGAGCTCGCGAAGCTGCCCAGGGCCGAGGTCATGCGTCTCATCTCGACGCTCGAAGAGGACATGGGCGCCGCCGCGGAAGCGCTGGACTTCGAGGCCGCGGCACGCCTTCGAGACCAAATCGTGCGGCTCCGCACGGAGGTCGACAGCAGCTCGGAGGACGAGGTGCTCTCAAGGCTCAAACAGGGCGCACGCAAGGGGAGCTCCTTCGGGGCGCGGAAGCGGCGTCGCTAGTCCCGTGCGCAGCGAACGTGCAGGTTGACGCGAGCATAGTCACCGGCTAGCCTGCTCGTATGAGCACACGTTCAGATGAACACGGGACAGCTCGACCGAGCGCGGTCGAGGACCCGTCCGCAACGTGCGCCACGACGGTCATGGACATGGCGGCCGTCTCGCGCGTATCGGCGAAGCTCGTCAGTGAGATGTGGGCCAAGCGCACGACCGACATCTTCTCGGCGCTCTCCGATCCGACTCGCCTGCGCATCCTCCAGGCCCTCTCGCTCGAGGAGCTCTGCGTGTGCGATATCGCCGCGATCGCCGGTGTCTCGCAGTCCGCAGCGAGCCACCAGCTCCGACTTCTGCGCGATCGCGACCTCGTGACGTTCACGCGTGTAGGCAAGCGCGCGGTCTACAGGTTGGCCGACGAGCACGTGCGTCTCTTGCTCGAGCAGGGCCTCGCCCATGCGGGCGAGCGGGAATGAGGTCGTGACCGCGTGAGCGCACGGACCGCTTCCACAGCGCGGTTCGCGGTGCGCGTACCCTCGCCCGTGCGTTGCGAGAGCTGCGTGGGGCGTGTGTGCGAGGCCGTCCGCAGCGTTCCCGGGGTGACCTCCGCTGAGTGCGACCCGCGGAGTTCCACGCTGACGGTCGTGCACGATGCCCGGGTCGTGTCCGAACGAGAGCTCGAGCAGCGCATCGAACGGCTCGGCCTTGAGGCTCCGACCGGCATCGAGCATGTCGCCTACCGCGTGACGGGGCTGGATTGACCGGACTGCGCGCGGACCGTGGCCAAGTCCGTGTCGCAGACCCCCGGGGTGGTCACCTCCGATCTCAACTTCGCCACCGGCGTGCTGCTGCTCGAGTACGACCCGCTCATCGACCCGCGGGACTCGGCTGTCGCGGTGGTGCGGCGCGCGGGCTACGGCATCGAACCGCTGGAGGCGCGCGCCGAGCAGGGGGTCGCGCTGTTCGAGCTCGCCGAAGCTGGCTGCGCGGACTGCGCAGAGGAGGTCCGAGGAGCTCTGGGGGAGCTCGCCGGAGTGCAGACCGTCGTCTTCGATCCCGGAGCACGACGCCTGAGAGTGTCCTTCGACTCGGCAGCGGTGTCGGTCTCGGGCCTCGGCGATGCGCTGGAGGACTTGGGACTCCCGGTCCGCCTCGTGACCGGCGAGGCGTTGGCCGAGCGGGAGCGCGCCCGGTGGTGGAGCGAGCACCGCACCGAGCTGGCGGTCCAGGTGGGTGGGGGGCTCATCGTCCTCGGCTGGCTGCTCGGGCGTGCCGGGTTCGGTGACTGGGTGACGGCGACGCTGTACGCGCTTGCCATCCTGGCCAGCGGGACGGTCACCTGGCGTCGCGCACTGAACTCGTTGCAGATGAGGACGATCGACATGAACGTCCTCATGTCGATCGCGGTCGCCGGTGCAGTCGCGCTTCGCGAGTGGAACGAGGCGGCGACCGTGATCTGGCTCTTTGCGGTCGGCGGGTTGCTTGAGTCGCGTTCGCTCGCGCGCACCCGGCGCTCGATCCGGGAGTTGATGGACCTAGCGCCCCCGATCGCCAGGGTGATGCGCGGGGACGCGATCGTGAGCGTCGCGCCCGAGGACGTGCGTGTCGGTGAGACGTTGCTCGTCCGTCCGGGGGAGCGGATCCCGCTCGACGGGAAGGTCGCCGTCGGCTCGTCGGCGGTCGATGAATCACCGATCACAGGCGAGTCGGTTCCGGTTGAGAAGCGAGAGGGCGACGCCGTGTACGCGGGATCGCTCGCTACGACGGGCCTCATCGAGGTGACGGTCACGGCGACGGTGAGGGACACGATGCTCGCGCGGATCGTCTACCTCGTGGAGGAGGCGCAAGCGAGCAAGGCTCCGTCGCAACGCCTCGTCGATCGCTTCTCCCGGGTGTACACGCCCGCGGTGGTCGCGCTGTCCGCGGCGGTGGCGGTCGTGCCGCCGGTGGCAGGCGAGGTGTTCGGGCTCGACATCGGAGGCTTCAGCGACTGGTTCTATCGCGGACTTGTCGTTCTCGTGGTCTCGTGTCCCTGCGCTCTCGTGATATCGACCCCTGTCGCTATCGTGTCCGCGATCAGCCGGTCAGCGCGCGACGGCGTACTGGTGAAGGGCGGCGTGTACCTCGAGCTTGTGGGACGCGCCAGGGCGATCGCGTTCGACAAGACCGGTACGCTCACGAGGGGCACGCCGGAGGTAGCAGACGTCGTGATGCTCGACGAGGGGGACCTTGCCGAAACCGTCGCGATCGCCGGCGCGCTCGAGGCTCACTCGACCCATCCGCTGGCGGGCGCGCTCGTGAGGGCGGGGGGTGAGGGCGCGTCACGCATGCGCGTGAAGGACTTCAAGGACGTTCCCGGCATCGGCGCCCGCGGGGTCGTCCGCGGGGCAACGTACGAGATAGGCGGGGCGCGCCTTCTGGATCTGCTCTCGGACGAGCAGGCCGGCACGGCGCGAGAGGTCGTCGCCGGGCAGGAGGCCGCCGGAAGAACCGCGCTGGTGCTCGTGGAAGAGGGACGGCCGGTCGCCGTCATGGGTGTGGCCGACGACATCCGCGAGGAGGTGCCCGACGTCGTGCGAGAGCTCTACGACCTCGGTGTCGAGCACGCCGTGATGCTGACCGGGGACAACGAACGCACTGCCGAGGCCGTGGCGCACGCGGCCGGCATACGCGAGATGCGTGCGCGACTGCTCCCGGAGGAGAAGACCCGCTCCGTCGGAGAACTGCATCGTCGCTACGGCGTGGTTGCGATGGTCGGCGACGGAGTGAACGATGCGCCCGCACTGGCGGCCGCGGACATCGGCATCGCGATGGGCGCCGCGGGCAGCGATACCGCTCTCGAGACTGCCGACGTGGCCCTCATGGCGGACGACCTGCGCGCGCTCCCCGGCTTCGTACGACTCGGGCGCCGGACGGTGCGCGTCATCGTCGAGAACGTGGCGTTCTCCATTGCCGTCAAGGTCGTCACGCTCACACTCGCCGTTCTCGGTGTCGCGCCACTGTGGCTCGCGGTGTTCGCGGACATGGGCGTGGCGCTGCTCGTCATCGCGAACAGCATGCGGTTGCTTCGCGGAGAAGGACGGAGAGTCCTGGTGGGGAACACCTCACTGGGTGGGGATTGACAGTCGACACGCTGCGGCACGTGAGAGGCGGCAGCTGGATCACACGACAGGAGGCAGCAGACATGGCCGACGCCGACAGCTTCATGAGGTTCTTGGCAGTGTGGGCGCTCGTGCACGAGACCGCGGACGAGGGCTGGAAGGCGGCCGTCGAGAGGGGCGCCGGGCAGGTGCATGGCCAGATGAGTGAGGGCCCCGACGCCTTCGTGGACGGACTCTCAGCCATGATCGCCGAGGAGAAGGAGCGTCTGAAGGACGCACTTGCCGAAGGTGGTGTCGAGCCCCCGGGCGGCATGGCCGACGTGGCGAGCCACCTCGACGAGCTCCGCTTCGAGGTCTCTGAGCTCCGTGGGCGTATCGAGACCCTGCAGGCGACGCTCGACTCCCTCGTGCGACGCGAGGGGACGTAGGACCCGTGATGTCGGTCCGTTCGCGACGCATCGCGAGGGTGTTCGCGGGTACCGGGCTGCGCGCGACGTGGGGCGCCCGGTTCGGTCTGGTGCCACGCCACGTCCGGCAGGAAGCGCTCGCGCGCGAGCTCCGCATGGCCTTCGAGCGTCTGGGCCCGGCGTTCATCAAGCTCGGACAGCTCATCTCCGTCAGGCCGGACCTCTTCTCGCCCGAGATCGTCTTCGAGATGGAGAAGCTCCAGGACTCAGTCCCCCCGCTGCCCTCATCGGCGATCCGTCAGGTCCTTCGAGAGGAGTTCGCGCGGGAGCCGGAGGAGCTCTTCGCGACCTTCGACGACGGGCCCCTCGCGTCGGCATCGATCGCTCAGGTCCATCGCGCTACGCTCGCGGCACCCGTGCGCCCCGTCTTCGGCGAGGAGATGCCGCGAGGCACCGAGGTCGCCGTCAAGGTCGTGCGGCCCGGCGCGGAGGAGTCGATCCTCGCCGACATCACCGAGGCCCGCCGCCTCGTCTCGCGCGCGAGCAGGCTCAAGCGGCTCCAAAGACTGAACCTGCCCGGCTTCCTCGACGAGTTCGCGGCGTCGCTCATGAGCGAGGTCGACCTGCGGAACGAAGGCAGGGTCGCCGACCGCTTCAGATTCGACTTCCGCGACGACAAGCTCATGGTCGTGCCGAGGGTGGCGTGGCCGCTCACGACTCGGAGGGTGCTCACAACGGAGTACGTCCACGGATGGCGCCTCACGGACATGGGCGAGGCCGAGCGCGTCGGCATCGCCGGATACGACCTCGCCGTGCACGGTGCGACCGTCTTCATGCGGCAGGTGCTCGTGCTCGGCAGGTTCCACGCCGACCTGCACCCGGCGAACCTGCTCGTGACGCCCGACAGCCGAGTGTGCTACCTCGATTTCGGCATCGTCGGGCGTACTGCCCCTTCCGAGCGGATCGCGATCGCTCAGGTCCTCGCCGCGACGGTGTACGGCGATGCCGACAGGGCGCTCACGTACTCAGCCGAACTCGGCCTCGTCGTCCCGCCGGCGCTACAACCGAAGGTCCGCGAGCACGTCGCGACGCTGCTCCACGACACCATGGGCGGCTCCGGCCGGCCCGCCGACGTGAGGCGCTTCGCCGTGGGGTTCCTTTCGATGCTCGGCGACTACGACATCCACGTGCCGATCGGCTACGGGCTCCTCATCAAGGCGCTCGTGACGGTCGAAGGCGTGGCCCGGCGCATCTACCCGCAGATCGACATCACACAGGCGGCGAAGCCGTTCGCTACTCGTCTGATCGCGCAACGGATGCTGAGCCCGGTGCGGCTGTCGCGGAAGCTGCCCGACGCGGTGCGAGCGGGGCTTAGGGAGCTGTCATCCTGATCGCGGGCCCGGCCGCTGCGTCGAGAGAGCGGAGGAACGCACGGGTGCTCGGGCCTTCCGCCCCTAGAGCGTCTCGTTGAGGCTGCCCGAGCGGTATCCGTCGAGGTCCTGCGCGACGTAGGTGAAACCCGCTTCCCTGATGGCGGCTGCGATCGGCTCTCTCAGCGACCAGGCGCGGTCCATCTCGTCCGCTCCGACCTCGAGGCGTCCGATAGGACCGTGCGCCCGCACCCGGAACTCCTGCAATCCGAGGTCCCGGAGCGCCTGCTCGGCGGTCTCGATCATCGCGAGGCGCTCCTCGGTGATCGGCTCGCCGTAGGGGAAACGGGACGCGAGGCAGGCCATCGACGGCTTGTTCCAGTTCGGCAGGCCGAGCGATCTGGCAAGTTCGCGTACGTCTCGCTTGGTGAGTCCGACCTCCTGAAGGGGGCTGATGATGCCGAACTCGGCGGCCGCGCGGCGGCCGGGGCGATGGTCGCGGAGGTCGTCCGCGTTGCTGCCGTCGGCGACGCAGGCGAGCCCGTGTACGTCGGCGACCCTGAGAAGCAGCGCGAAGAGCTCCGACTTGCAGTAGTAGCAGCGGTCCGGCGTGTTCTCCCGGAAGGCCGGGTCGACGAGCTCGTTCGTCTCGACCTCGAGCAGAGCCAGGCGCAAGTTCTCGGCGAGCGCCCGGGCGTGCAGGATCTCGCTCTCGGGACATGTGTCCGAGACGGCGAGGACCGCACGACTACGTTCTCCCAGGACCGCTTGGGCGGCAACGGCGAGCAGCGTGGAGTCGACACCACCGGAGTAGGCGACGAGGAGGCTGTCCAGCCCTTTCAGACGTGCGAGGAGTGCGTTGTATCTGTCGGCTGCGTCCAGTTGGGACCCCCACCAGCGAACAGGGAGCTTCGAGTATACGCCTCCCGGCGGCATCTTGGGGCGTGTTGGGAAGAATGAAACACGGGGCCAGCCGCCGAGCCGAGGAGGCATTCGTGGAGGACCCGCCTGCTGTCGGCACGCCGAATCCCGCCGACGAACCGGTTCGAGCTGCGGACGCCGAGGTCGGCGCCGAGCCCGCATCGGCGGACGAACTCGTCATTCCACCGTCCCGTGAGTTCGAAGCGCGCGCGCTCATCTCGGGCTTCGCGGACTACCGGGCTCGCTACGAGCGCTCTATCCGCGACCCCGAGGGGTTCTGGACCGAGGTCGCGCGCGAGCACCTCACCTGGGTGAAACCCTTCACCAAGGCGCTGTCGGGCGGCTTCGAGAACCTCGACTACCGGTTCTTCTCCGACGGACAGTTGAATGCCTCGGTGAACTGCCTCGACCGTCATCTGGGCACGTGGCGCGCGACGAAGGCGGCGCTCATCTGGGAGGGTGACGACGGCACGTCCCGCACGTTTACCTACCAGCAGCTGCACCACGAGGTCTGCCGATTCTCGAACGTGCTACGGAAGAAGGGCGTCGAAAAGGGCGACCGGGTCGCGATCTACCTGCCGATGGTGCCCGAGCTCGTGATCGCGATGCTCGCGTGCGCGCGCATCGGCGCGCCGCACTCGGTCGTGTTCGGCGGGTTCTCGGCAAGCGCGCTGAGGAGCCGCATACAGGACAGCAGCGCGAAGATGCTCATCACGGCGGACGAGGGCATTCGAGGGGGTAGGAAGGTGCCGTTGAAGGCGGCCGCTGACGAGGCGCTCTTCGAGTGTCCCACGGTCGAGGCGTGTGTCGTCGTGCAGCGTGGTACGGGCGATGTGGACATGGAACCTGGCCGGGACACGTGGTGGCACCAGGAGATGAGTGCGCCGGAGGTTCGCGGATGCGCGGATCCCGAGCCGATGGGCGGCGAGGACCCGCTGTTCGTCGCGCGGCGCCTCGTGATTCTCGCTTCAGAGGACGTGGGCCTCGCCGATCCCCAGGCGCTACAGGTAGCGGTCGCCGCGCAGCAGGCGGTACACTTCATCGGCATGCCGGAGGGGTTCTT
>CAYWCB010000078.1:0-8566 GCA_964456615.1 uncultured Eubacteriales bacterium
TCCCTGGGTCGTTGGTCTCGTTGATCGCCGCGTACAGCGTCGTGGTCTTGCCCGAGCCCGTCGGTCCGGTGACGAGGATGGCGCCGTACGGCAAGGCGAGCGCCTCGCGAAGAAGGGCCAAGGGCTGCTGGAGGAAGCCGAGGTCCTGCAGCGGCATCATGATCGAGTCGCGGCGGAGCAGCCGCATCACGGCGAGCTCGCCGTGCACGATGGGCAGCACGGCCACCCGGAAGTCGACCGCCTTGCCCTCGATGGCCACCGAGAAGCGCCCGTCCTGGGGCACTCGCTTCTCGGCGATGTCCATCCCCGAGCTGACCTTGATCCTGCTGATGAGCTGACGATGCATCCTCTTGGGGCTTCGCAGGATCTCCTGGCACACGCCGTCGACCCGGAACCGGACGCCCATCTCGTTCTCGTGCGGCTCGAGGTAGATGTTCCCGGCGTTCTGTCGGATCGCCTCCGTGATCACGAGGTTCAGAAGCTTGGCCACGGGAGCGTTCTCGTCCGCGGCCTCTTCCACTTCCTCGACCTCAACACCAAGGGAGTCCTCGAGATCCTCCATCATGTCTTCGACGCTCGTCTGCGCCGTCGACAGCTTCTCGATGGCGGTCATCAGGTCGCTCTCGGTCGCCACCACGGGCCGGACCGTGTAGCCGGTAACGATCCGCAGGTCGTCGATGGCGAGGATATTGGCCGGGTCCGACATCGCGACGACGAGCTCTTCGCCATCAATCTGGATCGGAAGCGCATGATAGCGCCTGGCGGCCTCCATGGGGATGAGGGTCGCGGCACTCGGGTCGATCTCGGTGACCGCGAGGTCGGCGAACTGCAGCCCTATGGACTCCGCGACCGTGCGCGCCACGAAGGCCTCGTCCGCATACCCGAGATCGGCGAGCACGGAGGTGATGGAGCCCTCGCTGGCACGCGCCAGCGCCTCCTCGAGCTGCGCGTCGGTGATGACGCCCGACTGGACGAGGATCCTGCCAAGTCGTTTGCTGCTCGGTGTCACCGGCCTCGCGCTCTTCCCTTTCCTAGCTCTCGTCCTGGAGGGCAACGGCCGCAGCCGCGCGCATCACGTCACGAGGAGCCCGTACGACCGCTTCGCCGTGCCATATCTCGATCGCTGTCGCGCCCTGGCACACTAGCATGCCGAGCCCGTCAACGGCGACCGCTCCCGCCTCGCGCGCAGCGCGCACGAGGGCCGTCGGTTGCGCTCCATAGACCATATCGGCAACCACCTGCTCAGACCGAAGCCACTCGGCGGGCACGGGACTCGTGTCCTGCGCGCCCATGCCCACCGGCGTCGCGTTGACGACCAGATCGGCCGCCCGCACCGTCTTCGCAGCGTCCGCCGAGAGACCTCCGGCGTCCAGTTCGACGTCCGTGAGTTGCGTGCCCACGCGCTCGACGAGCGAGCGAGCGCGAGCCTCATCGCGATTGAGCACGGTGATGCGTTTCGCGTGCTCGAGCGCCAGCGAGATGAGGGCGGCGGCGGCGGCCCCTCCCGCGCCCAGGAGCACCACGTCGCGTCCTGTCGGATCGAACCCCGCATCCGTTGCGAGCGACTCCGTCAGTCCCCTTCCGTCCGTGTTGTAGCCCACGAGACGCCCCTCGCAGCACTGGATAGTGTTCACCGCGCCCGCGAGCGACGCGGTCTCGGCGACCTCATCGCAAAGACACATCACCGTCTGCTTGTAGGGCATCGTGACGTTCACGCCGACGAACGGCAGCTTCCTGATCGCGGCCAGAACGACGAGCAGGCCGCACTCGTCTTGGACGTGCAGCGGGACGAACACCCAGTCCAGGCCCATCGCCTCGTATGCGGCGTTGTGCATCACGGGCGACAGCGTGTGCTCGAGCGGATGCCCGATGATGCCCGCGAGACGTGTGGCGCCATTGATCGAAAGCATCGTCCATCACTCCCCCGGTGTATCTGCCCTTTCGCGCCCCGTGGGCGACAGTCCACGGAGGATGCGCCGCTCGAGATGGCGCAGGACGCGCGTGTGCGGCGGGTCCGTGTCGCGGGCGACGGGCAGGACCAGCACCGTCGTCGACCCGAGGAACTTGCCGCCGAGTATGTCCGTGAAGATCTGGTCGCCGACGACCGCAGCGCTTCCGGGGGTCGCGCTCTCCGCGGCCAGTGCCCTGCGGAACACCCCGGGGAGCGGTTTCGTTCCCTTGCCCTCCACCGGGATGCCGAGAGCCGTAGCGACCCTCTGCACTCGCTCGTGCCAGTTGTTGGAGACGATCGCCACGCGGAACCCTCGCCTCTTAGCATCTTCCACCCAGTCGCACACATGGTCGGCGACGTCCGTCGTGTTGCGCGGAACGAGCGTGTTGTCCAGATCAAGGAGAAGCATCTGAACGCCGCGGCTCCTCAGCTCGTCCAGGTCGACATCGGTGACGGAGCGGTAGTAGAGGTCTGGTTGAAGCAGCGCCATCGCGCCCCTAGTGGTCGGGTATGCCGTCTCCGTCATGATCGTGACCTGCTCCGCCGATGCTCGCGTCACTCGCCGAGGCCTCGAGCGCGTCCGCCTCGGCCCTGACTTCGTCGGCCCTTTCCGTCATGCCCGCAAGGCGTTACGCCGCCGCGAACACCGCGTAGCCCTCGTACTTCTCCGCATCGTCTGCCCACACGGTACTCTCGCCCGTGCCCGCGTCGGCATGCACGGCCAGCTCGTCGACGTGCTTCTCCTTGTCGTCTTGGAGCAGGAGTTGGATGTAGCTCGCCCTGAGAAGCCCCGATCGCGGGTTGTTCTCGATGCCTTGGAGCGCGAGGCCCCGAGCGGTCTCGAAATCGCCGCGCTTCGCGACGATCCACGCCGCGTTGTAGTAGGACTGCACGAACTGCGGATCCAGGGCCTGGACGAGCCGTATCGTCGGGAGCAGCTGCGTGTTCTCCGAGAGCGATCTGTCCTCGTAGTACAAGTGGAACTGCGGGTCGAGCCGGTTCCACAGAACCGCCGCGGCGAACGTCCGGATTCCCGAGAGATATGCGAAGCCCGCCCGCCCCATGAGCCGCCCCGTCTCCGCCGAGGCGCCGGTGGGCGCGAGCGCCGCGGCCGCATTCTGCGCGAGGACCACGGCCAGCAACAGTACCACCACAAGCCCGACGCGGGCCGGCGTTCGGCTCAGCGTGGTCATGGCTACAAGTCCCTGCGTTCGAAGAGCAGCGCGCCGACACCGAGCAGCGCGCCGACCCACGCCACGCCCACGACGACCATGAGTGCCATGTAGCCGATCGACACGCCCGTTCCGTGCGCGACCGGGTTGATGATGTTGAACGCCTCCAGCGTGGGGTAGAAGGTGGTCTTGGCCGCCTCGCTCTGGAGCGTCGACAGACCGCCCCCCAGATGAGCCACGAACAGGAACGCCAGCGAGGCGACCACCACCGGCACCGGTCCGGTGACCGTCGAGACCATGATGGCGAAGGCCGCGATGACGCCCGTCTCGAGCCAGATGGCGAGCGCACCCTCCCAGAGGCGCCACATGACCTCGGAGTACGTCCACAGCCCAACGGCCATGCTCACGATGGTGAACGCCGCGATCGCGCCAGCCATTACACCGAGCACGCCGAGCCACGATCCGAGCAGG
The DNA here is from genome assembly GCA_964456615.1 of uncultured Eubacteriales bacterium. Classification (GTDB taxonomy): domain Bacteria; phylum Actinomycetota; class Coriobacteriia; order Anaerosomatales; family CAVRZR01; genus CAVRZR01. The sequence goes on from CAYWCB010000078.1 coordinate 3,595, forward strand.
TACTGCCATCTGCGCACGTCACGGGCGAGCACGTTGTAGATCGTGCGACGCTCCACCTCGCCCGGCACCAGGTTCGCCGAGAGCGAGAGCACGACGACCATCGCGACGACGTACATGAGCGCAAGCGAGACCTCCCGGAACACGGCCTCCACGACGCCGACGCCGTAGCTCGGCAGCCCCGGTATCGCGATCGCCATGATAGCCGCGAACACGAGGACAATGTACACGACCTTGCGACGGAGCGCGTCGGCCACCACGGAGCCCGCGATAGCGATGACTGCCCTCACGACGGCCCTCCCTCGCTCGCCTCTCCCTGGGTAAGACGGGTGAAGTAGTCCTCGAGCGACTCGCGCTTGGGCGCGACCGAGACGATCCTCCACCCGGCGTCGTCGACCGCATCCACTACCTGACGGACCACCTCGTCTGCCGCCGAGAAGATCCAGGTGCCACCGCTCGCGGCGACGTCTCGAACGAAGGGCGCCACCGACGCCGGGAGCTCGTCGCCCTCACCGCGGACGCGCACGGACGTCTGACCGGCGACGTTCAGCAGGTCGTCGATGTGCCCCTTGGCGGCGACTCGGCCCGAGCTGAGGATCGTCACTTCGTCGCACACCGCTTCGACCTCCGAGAGCTGGTGGGACGAGAGCAGCACGGTCGTCCCGGCCGACCGCAGATCGAGCATGAGGTTGCGAATGTCTCGCTGGCCGACGGGATCGAGCCCGGAGGCAGGCTCGTCGAGCACCACGACTTCCGGGTCGGCGACGAGCGTCTGCGCTATCCCGAGACGTTGGAGCATGCCTCGCGAGAACTTGGACAACAGCATGCGTTCGCGCCCTTCCAGGCCCACGCGTTCGAGGCTCTCCCGCATCCGCTCCCTGACCTCGGCCTTGGTCAGACCAGCGAGGCAGCCGTACAGCATCATCGCCTGAGCGGCCGTGAGCTGCGGAGAGAAGTATGGCTGCTCGGGCAGGAACCCAAGCCGCTTCCTTGCACCCGGACTCGACGCGGGCACGCCGAGGATCTCGAACTCGCCGCCGCTCGGCCTGACGAGCCCGAGCAGCATCTTCAGCGTGGTCGTCTTGCCGGCACCGTTGGGACCGAGAAGACCGTGGATGCCTCCCGCCGCCACCTCGAAGCTGACGTCGTCCACCGCGGGCCTGCAGGCACCGCGGATCGTGGCGTATGTCTTTCGCGCGTTCGAGATGCGTATGGCTACCGATCCGTCCCCGCCCATGCGTCCCTTCCCGCTCCTCGATCCGTCCCCGCCCATGCGTCCCTTCCCGCTCCTCGATCCGTCCCCACTCATCCTACTCGCCGAAGACCTCCTTGGACTTCGCCTTCGCCTCGGCGAACTCGGCGGTGTTGCGCGCGAACGTGTGCGAGCCGTCCTTGCCGGTGAGCACGTAGTACAGGTACTTCGTATCGGCAGGAGCGGCTGCCGCTTTGAGCGAGGCGAGTCCCGGACCCGCGATCGGACCCGGCGGCAGACCCGCGTTGCGGTACGTGTTGTACGGGCTGTCCACGTTCAGGTCCTCGTAGGTGAGGCGCAGCTTGTGCTCCTTGATCACGTATTCGACGGTCGAGCACATGTCCAGCTTCATCTTGCGCGCGAGGCGATTGTAGATGACCGAGGAGACGACAGGTCGCTCCTTGGCCACCTTCGTCTCGCGCTCGACGATCGAAGCCATCGTGACGAGCTCTTGAAGCGAGATCCCTCGGGATGCCGCGCGCGTGAGGTCGACCTTCGCGATCTCCTTCTCGAACTGGTTCAGCATCATCTGGATGACGTCGCGGGCTGTAGCCCCTTCCTTGATCTGGTAGGTCTTCGGGAACAGGAATCCTTCGAGCGAACCGCGGTACGCCCCCTTGAGCACGGAGTGGTCCGCGGCGAACTCCGCGGCCCCGCCCTCCGCAAGACTCAGGAACTCCTCCCGCGGGATGCCGACCTTCTCATCGAGCCTGTCCGCGACCTGCTCTGTCGTCCACCCCTCCGGGATCGTGACCTTCGTGTAGACGATCACAGGACCCGCTGTGAGCGAGGTGATCGCCGCCTCGTACCCCATCCCGGTTCGCAGATCGTACGTGCCGGCCAGCAGTTCCCGCCCCACTCCCGCGTCACGCACCTCGTTTCGGAACCCGCGCGCGGTCTCCACGACGCCCTCTTCGGCCAGAAGCTGCCCTATCTCGGCCGTGGTCGCCCCTGAAGGAACCACGATCGTCACCGGGTGACCCGGTGCGACATCGACGAACGGTCGGTTCAAGGCCTCCAGGACCGAGTACACGCCTCCCACCGCGATGAGGACGACGGCGACGAGCACCGCCACTCCGAGAAACTCCCGCCTGCGGCCCGGCGCGGGAGACCACCAGTGCGGCCGCTCGTTCGCCCGGTGCGTCGCACGCGCGGAGGGCCGAACATCATCGGACGCGCCTTGGTGGTCGTCGTAGGCGTCCGGATCGACTTCAGTTTCGTTGGTTCGTTCGCTCATTCGGGGTCCTCTGGAGTCCCTTCCGGCGCTGCACCCCTGCTCTCGGTGTCCCCGTTCACCCGGGCATCGAGGTAGCTCTGCAAGAACAGGGCGGCCGCAACCATGTCGACCCGTCCGCGCTGCTCTCTCTCGGAGAGCCCGGTCGAGCGCATGGCGCGCGACGCCTCTGCACTCGAGAGCCTTTCGTCCGCGAAATCGACTGCCACGCCGACCTCGGCGGCGAGTCGCATGCCAACCTCACGGATCCGCCTCGCTTGCGGCCCCTCTTCGCCCTCGAGGGAAAGCGGCAGACCGATCACGAGCCGCTCGATCTCGTATTCCGACACCAGATCGGCGACGGGACGCGGATCGCGGAGAACCGAGGAGTCCAGTACGCACAGCGGCGAGGCCACGCGCTGACGGGGATCCGACACCGCCACGCCGACCCGCCGCTCGCCGATGTCGAGGCCGAGCACTCTCACCCGCGGCTACCCGGCGCCCAGCATCTCGCGCGCGAGCCGGAGCGCCTCATCGATGCCGTCCGCGTCCTTGCCACCCGCCTGCGCCATCTCAGGCTTGCCCCCGCCCCCGCCCTTCACCGCGGGCGCGATGGCGCGGATGACCGCGCCGGCGTCGAATCCCGCGGTCACGGCGTCCGGAGCTCCTGCGGCAAGGAGCAGCGGTGCCGCGGACTCGGGGGCGGTGGTGGCGAGCACCGCCGCGCCTCCGCCCATCCGCGAGCGCACGACGTCCCACAGGCTCCTCAGCCCGCCGGCTTCCATCTCGGCGACCCGCGCGACGAGGAGCGGGTAGCCGACGTCGACGGCGCGCTCGACCAGCGCGGTGATGCCGCTCTCGGAGAGGAACTCCTTCGTGCGAACCGCGCCGGCCTCCAACTCCTTGATCCGCTTCACCAGCGTCGCGGTACGTTCGGAGACATCGAAGCGCTGCACCTTGAGTGTTGTCGCTGCCTCGGCGAGTTCCGCCTCCTCGGCACGCACATACTCGAGCGCGTCAAACGACGTCACGGCCTCGATACGCCGAAGGTTCGCGCCCACACTCCCCTCGGAGATGATCTTGAGGAGGTTGATCTCGCTCGTACGCGCGACGTGCGTCCCGCCGCACAGCTCCTTCGAGAAGCTCCCCACCTCGAGCACGCGCACGAAGTCGCCGTACTTCTCGCCGAACAGCGCCGTCACTCCCGATTCCCGCGCCGTCGCAAGCGAGGTCTCGTACGCCTTGACGAGGTGGTTCTCCATGATCTTCGCATTCGCGAGCCGCTCGATCTTGGCCTGTTGTTCGGGACTCATCGCCTCGAAGTGTGTGAAGTCGAAGCGCAGGCGATCCGGCGCGACGTGGCTGCCGGACTGCTTCACGTGCTCCCCCAGCACGCGCCTGAGCGCCCAGTGCAGCAGATGCGTAGCGGTGTGGTTTCGGCGGATCCGCTCCCGCCGCATCACGTCGATCGCCGCACGCACGGTGTCACCGACCCGAAGCGTGCCCTCGGTCAGCTCGCCCACGTGCGCGTAGATGCCCGGCGACGGGACCTTCGTGTCGTCCACGCGGAACAGCACAGCGTCTTTGCGCAGCGTCCCCGTGTCCCCGACCTGTCCGCCCTGCTCGCCGTAGAACGGTGTCTGGTCCAGGACCACCTCGGCATGGCTGCGCGCGGCGAGTTCCTGGACGCGCTCTCCCTCGGAGACGATCGCCACGATCGTCGCGTCGACCTCGTCGTGCGCGTACCCGACGAAGTCGCAGGTCTTCGCCGACGCCGCGAGCTCGGTCCACACCCCAGCGAATGCCGACCACGACTCGTCCTTCACTCCCGCGCGCCCGCGTTCCCTTTGTGCTTCCATCTCGCTCTCGAACGACCCCATGTCGACGGTCACGCCGGCCTCGGCGGCGATCTCGGCCGTCAGCTCGACCGGGAAGCCATAGGTGTCGTGAAGCGTGAACGCCATCCCGCCGTCGAGCACGCCGGCGCCAGTAGACGAGAGCGCGCTCAGTTCGTCTTCGAGGAACGCCATCCCCTGCCGTAGTGTGGCGATGAAGCGCTGCTCCTCGGCGGTCACGATACCATCGATGAGCTCGCGATGCTCGACGAGTTCGGGGTATGCGTCGCCCATGAGCTCGATCACCAGCGTCGTCAGCTTGCCCAGGAAGGGATCGGTCACGCCGAGCAGGCGACCGTGCCTGACGGCGCGGCGCAACAGGCGGCGCAGGACGTAGCCGCGTCCCTCGTTGGAGGGGAGCACGCCATCGGCCACGAGGAAGGCCACGGCGCGCGAGTGATCGGCGAGGATGCGTAGGCTCCTGTCGGTCTTCTCGGCAGCACCGTACGCGACGCCCGTGACGGCCTCCGCCTTTGCCACGATCGAACGAAGGATATCCGTCTCGAAGTTGGAGTTCACGCCCTGCAAGATCGCGGCGATTCGCTCGAGGCCCATGCCGGTGTCGATGTTCTGCTTGGGCAGGTCGACGAGGGTTCCGTCCTCCTGACGGTCGTA
>CAYWCB010000079.1:0-8544 GCA_964456615.1 uncultured Eubacteriales bacterium
CGGTGCCCGGCTCATTCGCGACGGCTTCCAAGCGGCTCGCTTCCCCTCGGCAATCGACGCTTCCAAGGCCAACTTGGTCGTGTTTGTCGAGAACTTGGGTGACGAAGACGTGCTCGAAGTCGTCGGGTAGGCGCCTGCGGGATTGCGCTGCTAGCGAATGAACACGAACATCGCCGCCATGAACGTCGCGAAGGCGGCGAGCCCGCAGATCACGCCCTGCCAGAGCCGCACCTTCTCGGCCTGCCAGACCGCGACGACTGCGAGGACGAGCATCCACACCATCGCCACCCACAGGTAGGCCTGCGAGAAGACGTTCCAGAACCCGGGCTCGCTCGAGATCCGGACCCACTCGGCGGTGGACACGATGCCGGCAAGGTCCAGCACCGTCCCGGTCGTCTCGACGACCCACGTGACGACGTTCCCGAGCGTGAACGCGAACGCGAGCGTCGCGAGCGTGGTCTCGAACGTCCCCTTCCCGGAGAGCGGTCGGGCGAGAAGGTGCGCGACGCCTGCCGCGAGGATCCATGCGAGTACGAGCACCAGCAGCGCGAAGAAGGTCTCGTAGACGTAGTAGGTCTCGTGCGGCAACGCGATCGCCGGCGGGGCGAAGGTCGGCGACTTCGAGTACGCGAGGCCCGCCACGGTGAGCGTGTAGAGCAAGCCGATGAGCAGGACCGCCTCGAATCCCCGGCGCACCGCGTGCGGGTCGTCGGCGAGCTCGGTGAAGGTGCGTCTGGGAGCGACGATCGCGCCGCCCAAGTAGTGCAGGAAGCCTCGGCTGGTTTGCGTCATCGTCGGGCGTGCTGGCGTCGTGCCGGTTCCGGGTAGTGCGCTGTCCACGTGAGTCCGTATCATCTCTGCCGCCCCTCGGTGGTGAATGTACCCTCTGCCCGCGGCTCCACGTCCGTCGGCCCTCTCGGCGCGGAGGTGCACACCCCACGTGCTATCTGCCCGCTTGGCGGAAGCTATGGGCGCGGCAAGGACCCGGTAGGACGCCTGCGAAACAGTCTCTGCACGAGCCAACAGCTCCATCTCAGACATCGCCAGATGGTCGTGCCGCATCTGCACCACCGCGTTGCACGGCTTGCCACCGGCACGCGATTATCGATAGTATTATCGTTAAACGACATCTATATCGATACGGAGTCCCGCCATGGAGACGGTCACGCTGTCACCCAAGTACCAGGTCGTGATACCCAAGAGCATTCGGGAGCGACTCGACCTCCACCCTGGACAGAAGGTGCAGGTCATCCAGTACGGCGGCCGCGTGGAGCTCGTGCCGGAAAGGCCCATCGAACAGATGCGTGGCTTCCTCGGCGGGATCGACACCGACGTACCGCGCGAAAGAGACCGCCTGTGAACGTCGTTGACTCGTCGGGCTGGCTCGAGTACTTCGCTGGCGGGCCGAATGCCGACTTCTTCTCTGATGCACTCGCGGCGACTGACGAGCTAGCGGTCCCGACGGTCAGCATCTACGAGGTCTTCAAGCGCGTCTTCCAACAGCGCGGCGAGGACGACGCCCTCCAGGCGATCGCCCTCATGCAACAAGGATCGGTCGTGGATCTCACAGCATCGGTCGCACTTGAAGCGGCTCGGACCAGCATGGCTCTTGCGCTGCCGATGGGCGATAGCATCGTGCTTGCGACGGCGCGCGCCCTCGGCACCGCGTTCTGGACGCAAGACGCGGACTTCGCAGATGTTGACGGCGTCCAGTACCGCGCCCGTCCGTGACCTCAATCACTGCGTCCGAGCAGCCGATATAGTCAACTGGAACTCAACGACGCCCCAATCCCGCTCCAACTGCGCCAAGACAGAATAGGAGCGCGCGTCGCCCGGCGCGTCTTGCGACGCGCCGCCAAGAAGGAGGTCGGCACCATGCGTTGGCCCGCAAAGACACTCGTCGCAATGACAGTCCTCGTCGCCTTGCTTCTGGCTGGAGCTGCCCCCGCGTTCGGCGACTACACGCTGACGGTCTCGACGAGTCCGTCGACCGTGACGTACCCGCACAAGAGCAAGGTGGTCGTCGGGTTGGACGGATTCGCATCCTCGCCTGCGACGATCACGATGCAGTACCGCCGCGTCGACGGCGGGGAATGGACGACTTGGAGCCGGCGTATGATCAGCGCCGTGCGCTCGGCCGAAGCGACCTCGTACCACTTCACGGCCACCCCGCCGTGGCTCAACGAGACGACCGAGTTCCGGGCCGTCGTGAGCGGAGAGGCGACGAGCAACGTCGCAACGGTCACCGTCGCGGCGCGCATCGTCCAGCCGGGCGCCATCCTCTCGAAGCCGCGCAAGGCTGCCGACCGCACCATCACCTTCCGCGGCCTGATCTGGCCTGCGCACTTGAAGGGAACCGACGTCGTGACGCTCACGTTCTGGAAGCAGGTCGGCCGCACCTGGGTCGAGCAACCGGACCTGACGCTCACCGCGAAGATCAGCACGTGGCGCTACTGGCTGCCGTGGACGGGCCGCCAGCGCGACCACGCGTCCAAGTGGGCCGTCGCCGTTCCGATCTCGCACTTCGGCAATCCCGCGAACAGGACACGGTGGCAGGTCCAGGCCTCCCACGAGGACACCGCTCACGCCGCGTCGCAGTCGCGCCCAAACTGGTTCTGGATCAGGTAGCAACTTCGATCCGGGCCCTGCCCGGGACAGCCAGGTCCACTGCGGGAGCGGCACCGTGCGCCGCTCCCGCTGCGTTGCCGGGCCATCTCCATGCGTGTCCGCCCCATCTCGACTACGCTCTAGGGTGACGGTCGCCGACCGACCTGGGAGTGAGAGCCGTGCCGCGAGCCGACAGCCACGAGCCCGATCCCGACCTCGGATCCGCGTGCTCCACCGACCTCGACCGCCTCCGCTCGCTGACCTGCCTCAAGTGGACGCGCTATCCCGACGACGTGATCCCGGCCTGGGTCGCCGACATGGACCTCTCGCCCGCACCGGCGATCGTCGACGCAGTGCGTGCGCTCGTCGATCGCGGCGACTTCGGCTACAACTTCGCCGCCGCGATGAAGCTGCCCGAGACCTTCTCGGCATGGATGGAGCGGCGCCACGGCTGGCGCCCCGACCCTAAACGGGTACGCGTCTTCTGCGACGTGATGCAGGCGGTCGAGGCAACGCTTTGGCTCCACACCGAGCCCGGCGACGGCGTCGTGCTCTTCACACCCGTCTACCAGCCCTTCTTCCCGGCGATCACCTCGAGCGGAAGGCGCATCGACCCCGAGCGCCTCGCGCGCGTCGTCGACTCGGGCACGCGGGTAGTCCTCCTCTGCAATCCGCACAACCCCACCGGGAGCGTCTTCGGGTCCGACGAGCTGAAGGCGATCGCCGAGGTCGCCGAGGGCCACGACCTCCTCATCGTGAGCGACGAGATCTGGTGCGACCTCGTGCACCCGGGACACGTGCACGTGCCCATCGCCGCGCTCTCTGGGGAGGTCGCCGCACGCACCGTGACGATCTCGGCGGCGAGCAAGGCGTTCAACATCGCAGGGCTGCACTGCGCCGTGGCGCACGTCGGACACGAGGGCATCTGGCGCGCGTTGGAGGCGCTGCCGCGACACATGCTCGGTGCCGTCGGCTCGCCCAGCGCCGAGGCAACGCTCGCGGCGTGGACTGAAGGCGAGCCCTGGCTCGAAGAAGTCAGCGCTCACCTCACCGGCCAGCGCGATCATCTCGCCGCGCGCCTTGCCGCGGAGCTGCCGGCGGTGCGCTTCGACCCGCCCGAAGCGACCTACCTAGGCTGGCTCGACTTCCGCGGTACGCGGCTTGGAGACGACCCTGCGGAAGAACTGCGGCGCGCCGCGCGCGTCGCACTCTCCGCCGGTCACGAGTTCGGCACGGCGGGCGCCGGGTTCGCCCGGCTCAACTTCGCGACCTCACGCGAGCTGCTCGACGAGATCCTCGACCGCATCGTCGCCGCGGTGGCGTGATGTCGCGACCACGCGCTACTCCGGACCTGCGGGCAGGATGCACTCGCACATCTCGTGCGTCTTGAGGGCCTTCGATCTGCCGTTCACCATCGCCGTGAAGTGGGCGAAGTACCAGAAGTCCTTCGGCCAGGGCGATGCGTACGGCCACCCGAACGCCGTGATGCCGTCCAGCACCTCACCGGGGCCGAGCAGGAAAGGCGCGCGTGCAGGTTCCGGTGCAAAGGGCGCCTTCGCCTGCTCCGCAGCCGCGTCTTCGGCCCGGTTCCGGCGCGGATCGTGACGACGATCCACTCCGGTTCGGGCGCGGCAGGCGGGTAGAGGTGGCTGACGTTGGTGAGCCTGAACACCGGGCTGCCATCCGGGATGGACGGCAGGCAGTGCTTCTCCAAGATGATGTGCTGGCGTGCGAGCTCAGGCAGTGGACCTGCCGCCGCCGAAGCCGCGAAGACTCCGAGCAGAGCGATGGCCAGGCTCCAGGCAACGATCGTGGCAAGCGTGCGCCGTCGATTGCATCCGTGTACGTGTCTCATGATCTCCCCTTCCCACGTGGGGCATACGAACACGGAATCCCCCACGAGATTCCCCGCGTCACTCCTACGCAGGGTTGCGTATCTCAAACGAAGGGCAGGCAGCGACGCGTGTGGAGGGGAGTCGGCGATCTCGGGACGCGCTACACCAGCTTCTCGCGCATCGCCACGGAGACCGCCTCGGTGCGGCTCGCCGCGCCGAGTTTGCGGAGCACCGAGCTCACGTGGAACTTCACCGTGGAGTCGCTCACGAACAGCCTCGAGGCGATCTGCCCGTTCGATAGTCCCTCGGCCATGAGGGCGAGCACCTCGCGCTCGCGCTCGGTCAGGTCGGAACCGACAGCAGGCCCGCCCGTCGCGCTGTGGATCAGCGCGCTCGTCGCCTCGGGGGCAAGCGTGGGCCTGCCCGCGTGCGCTGCGCGGATGGCGTCGGCAAGTTCGGCGGCCGTCACGTTCTTGAGCAGGTAGCCGATCGCGCCCGCCTCGATCGCGCTCGTCACGAGATCCTCCTCGGGAAAGCTCGTGAGTGCGATGACCTGCACGTGCGGACACGCGTCGCGGATCGCTTTCGTCGCGGTCGCACCGTCCATCCTGGGCATGACGAGGTCCATGAGCACGACGTCGGCCTTGCCATCTCCGCACAGGCGCACCGCCTCTTCGCCGCCCGAGGCCTCGCCGGCGAACTCCAGATCGTCGAAGGCGAGAAGGAACGCCGAAAGCCCGCTTCTGACCATCGCGTGGTCGTCGACGATCATGACCCTGATGCGCTCGGTACCAGCACGCTCGGCCGTATCGCTCATGAGCACTCCTTGCAGAGGCCTTCCCAGGAGAGCATGACTTGGGTGCCCTTCCCCGGGGCGCTCGCGATGCTGAGGTTGGCACCCACCGACTCAGCCCGCTCGCGCATGATGTCGAGCCCGAAGCTCTCGGGCCCCTTCTCGGCCATGTCGAAGCCGCGCCCGTTGTCGGCCACGACGAGCTCGACCACGCCCTCGCGCTGGACGAGCACGAGCGAGACGTGGGACGCCTCCGAGTGCTTGGCCGAGTTGTTCAGCGCCTCCTGCGCGATGCGGTAGAAGGCGAGCTTCGCATCCGGATCCATGTCGCACTCGATGGCGATGTCGACGTGCACCTCGATGCCGCTTCGCCCGTGCGCGGCGTCGGCGAGCTGTCGGAACAGGTCCGTGAGCGGGACCTCGTCGAACGTGGCTGGCCGAAGCTCCAGCAGCAGCGTGCGCATCTCCGCGAGCGCCCCGCGGGTAAGGTCGCGCAGCTGGGAGAGGCGCTTGCGGCCCTCCACGGCGTCACGCTCCCACAGCTGTGGGAGCACTTCGGCGATGAGGCTCGCCGAGAAGAGCGTCTGCGTGACCGCGTCGTGCAGATCGCGCGCGAGCCGGCTGCGCTCGTCGGCGGCCGCTGTCTCCTCGGCGCTCTCGCGCAGGCGCGCGTTCTCGAGCGCAAGCGCCAGGTGGTCGGCGAGATCCTCGGCGAGAGAGATGTCTTCGGCGGTGAACTCGCGCGTCTCCGGGTAGTACATCGCGAGTCCGCCGTAGATCTCGTCGTTCACGATCATCGGAACGGCAAGGATCGCCCGGTAGTGCTCGAGCACCCTCGGAAGTCCGGCCGCTTGCTCGGGCGGAAGTTGCGCCGAGGCGGTCTCGATGAGCGGCGCGGCGTCAGGCATCACCATGGGCTTTCGCTGCATGATGGTCTGCGCCACGTATCCCCCGCCGAGCACGGGGATCTCGAGGGCCGCGATGGCGTCGTCCTCGAGCCCGCGTTGCGTCGCCATGGTGAGGATGCCGCCATCGACGTGCAGTCGGTAGATGCTGATCGCATCGCTGCCGAGGAGTCGGCGCGCCTCGGCGATGATGAAGTCGAGGACCTGCTCCTCGGGGCAACACGAGTTGAGCGTGTCGAGGATGTAGTGGAGACCGTCGGCGGCCTCCTTCTTGCGCGCAAGTTCGCGCGTGCGCTCCTGAACGCGCGCCTCGAGTTCCTGGCGGGCGGTCTCGCGCTCGGTGACGTCGGTGGCGATCTCGACGACGGCGACGATCTCCCCCTTCTCGAGGACGGGTGAGAAGACCACGTCCCAGTACGTCGGTGGCGATCTCGACGACGGCGACGATCTCCCCCTTCTCGAGGACGGGTGAGAAGACCACGTCCCAGTACGAGACATGCCCGTCGACGTCCTGTCGCATCCGGTCCAGGCGCCGCGCCTCGCCCGCGAGCACCCGCTTTCCGACTAGCACCGAGATCTCCTGCGTGCCGGGGAAGAGCTCGACTGCGGTGTTCCCGATCCATTCGCCGTCGCTCGGCGCTTGCCCAAAGCCCATGGCGAAGTCGACGAACGTCTGGTTCAGTCGCACGATGCGACCATCGCCGTCGAAGATCGCCACTCCCATGGGCATGCGCTCAAAGAGCGTATCCATGAGGCTCTCGTACGAGACGGTCACTGGCAGCCCTTGCCTTCGGTGGCGCGCCACTCCGTAGTACCACAGGGGGCGGGCGACGTGAACGGCGGTAGGGTCTTGGCCGGACGCGGTTTGGATCGTCGGGCTATCGTGCATCGCCAGCTCCAGCGGTATGTCTTACAATGCGATATCGATGTAAGACATCCAGCCGAGGCGGTGTCTGAGATGTTCGTGAAGGTGTCCTCGAAGGGACAGATCGTGCTGCCAGCCGAAGTCCGAAAGCGCTTCCACATCAAGACCGGGGACGAGCTCGTCTTGGTCGAGTGGGGAAACGCGATCTACATCGTTCCGAAGTCGGATGACCCGATCCGCGACGCGCACGGCATCTTGAAACGTCTTGGGACCTCGGACTACTCGTGGGAGCAGTACAAGGCCGAGCGAAAGGCCGAGGAGGAGCGACGGGACCGCAAGCTGCTGGGGCTGTCGGATGAGTGAGATGCTCGTGCTCGACGCGTCGGCGGTGATCGCGCTTTTGCAAGACGAACCGGGCGCGCTCGAAGTGAGAGCGGAGCTCGAGGACGCGAGGGCGTCGAACTCCCGACACCTCATGACGACCGTGAACTGGAGCGAGGTGCTCTACACCGCGGCGCGCCGCTTGGGCCACGACGATGTGGCGCCCACGATCGGCGTGCTCGATCAGCTACCCATCGGAGTGGTCGACGCGAGGCGGGGACTCGCCGCCCACGCCGTCGGCCTCAAGCTTGGTTACGGCGTCGGTCTGGCCGACGCGTACGCTGCCTCGTTGACCATCCTGCTGGACATCGCTCTGATGACGGCGGACGCCGAGTTCGAGGCCCTCGAGGGCGAAGGTCTTCGCGTTCGACGAATCCGCTAGCCGCTCGCCCGCCACTCCCCCGCCAGGACTCCATTCTCGTACCATGCGGCCGCGCGCCGCGCGGTCGCATGCTATGCGCCGACCCTCTCGGCCAGCCCGCGACCTACCCATTCGGTCAGGTCGGAAACCGCCCTTCCTCCTGATGTGCGAGACCCCTCCCCGGGACGACACTGCTCGTGAGAGTCCGGACCGCGAGTTTCGAGGGAGGTGTCGAGATGAACGTCGTGATCGCCGACAGCACGTCGGAGGTCCGCTCCGCGCTTCGGCTGCTCGTTTCCCAGGAGCCGGAGCTGAGCATCGCCGCCGAGGCCCACGACGTCATCTCGCTCCTCGCCGCCACTCGCGAGCACTCCCCCGAGCTCGTTCTCGTCGACTGGGAGCTCGCCGACCCGCGTCCGGCCGGCGCGCGCGGCGCTTCCCTCACCGACGAGATCGCGGCAATAGCACCGCGCGCAAGCATCGTCGTCCTGTGCGGTCGCCCCGAGGCGAAGAGCGATGCGCTCGCCTCCGGCGCCGACGCCGTCGTGTGCAAGGGCGACACACCGGATCGACTCATCGATGCACTCCGCACCGTGAGCCACACCTGAAGAAGGGACTGAGAGGGATGGGAATCGTATGCAACGTGTTTCGCAGGAAGACCAGAGCGTTTCTGACGATCTTCGGCATCACCATCGGCGTGCTCGCACTCGTGGTCATGGGTGCGATGGCCGAGAAGCTCAACCTGCTCGTCGACGGTGGCGTCCGCTACTACGGCGACAAGGTCACCGTGGCCGATG
>CAYWCB010000080.1:0-8471 GCA_964456615.1 uncultured Eubacteriales bacterium
GATCGCCCAGGCCGCCACCATGCAGCCGATCCAGGCGATCGCCGAGAAGGCGGGCATCCTGGAAGACGAGCTGGAGCTTTACGGTCGCTACAAGGCCAAGATCGACTACATGGCCCTCCTCGACCGCCTCAAGGACAAGCCGGACGGCAAGATCATCGATGTGACCGCGATCACCCCGACGCCGCTCGGCGAGGGCAAGACGGTGACGGCTATCGGCCTGGCCGAGTCGATGAACGCGGTGGGCATCGACACCATGCTTGCGCTCCGCGAGCCGTCGCTCGGCCCGGTGTTCGGCATCAAGGGCGGCGCGGCCGGCGGCGGCTACTCGCAGCTCATCCCCATGGAGGACCTCAACCTCCACTTCACCGGCGACATCCACGCCGTCGGCGTCGCCAACAACCTCCTCGCCGCCATGGTCGACAGCCACCTCATGCACGGTAACGAGCTGGACATCGACCCGCTGACCATCAGCTGGCGTCGGTGCGTGGACCTCAACGACCGCGCCATGCGCGAGATCGTCAACGGCCTCGGCGGCAAGCTCAACGGCATCCCGCGCCAGACGGGCTACGACATCACTGTCGCCAGCGAGGTCATGGCCATCCTCGGCCTCGCCACCAGCCTCAAGGACCTGCGCGAGCGCCTCGGCCGCATCACCTTCGCCTACGACACATCGGGCAAGCCCCTTACGGCCGACGACATCGGCGCCGGCGGCGCCATGACGGTGCTCCTCAAGGACGCCATCAAGCCGAACCTGATGCAGACGCTCGAGGGCAACGCCGCCGTCGTGCACGCCGGCCCGTTCGCCAACATCGCCCAGGGCAACAACTCGATCATCGCCGACAAGGTCGCGATGAAGCTCAGCGAGTACGTCGTCACCGAGTCGGGCTTCGCCGCCGACATGGGCGCCGAGAAGTTCATGGACCTCATCTGCCGCTACGGCGGCTTCGCGCCGAGCGCCGTGGTCATCACCGCCACCATGCGCGCGCTCAAGATGCACGGCGGCCTGCCGGCCGACCCCGAGCTGCTCAAGGAAGAGAACAACGCGGCGCTCGAGAAGGGCTGCGAGAACCTCGCCAAGCAGATCGAGAACATGAAGTACTTCGGCGTGCCGGTGGTCGTCACGCTCAACCGCTTCGCCTTCGACCGCGACACCGAGGTCGAGATCGTGCGCAAGGAGGCCGTCTCGGCCGGCGCCGAGGACGCGGTGCCGATCAGCGTGCACGCGCTCGGCGGCGACGGCGGCCAGGAGGCGGCCGAGGTCGTCAGGGCGGCCGCCGACAAGGGTGGGGACTTCCAGTTCCTGTACCCGCTCGAGGCGTCCATCAAGGAGAAGATCGAGACGATCGCGACCGAGATCTACGGCGCCGATGGCGTCGACTACCTGCCCGCGGCCGAGGCCAAGATCGAGCTGTATACGGACCTCGGATACGACACGCTGCCCATCTGTATGGCGAAGACGCACCTCTCGCTCACGCACGATCCGACCCTCAAGGGACGCCCGACGGGCTGGCGCCTCCCGATCCGCGACATACGTGCGAGCGTGGGCGCGGGGTTCATCTACCCGCTCTGCGGGGATATGCGAACCATGCCGGGGCTACCCAAGGTGCCGGCGGGCGACGCCATCGACATCGACGCCGACGGTCGCGTCGTGGGGCTGTTCTAGCAGCTCCTCCCTCGACCGTACGCGCAAGGTCCATTACTAGACGCGAGAGCGATCATGCCGAGAGTCACCTTCACATCCGGCGAGGCGAGCATCGACATCCCTGACGGCGAGAGCCTTCTCAGGGCCGCGATGCTCGCAGACGTCGCCGTGAGCGCTTCGTGCGGAGGCAGCGGCACGTGCGGCAAGTGCCGCATGGTCGTCGAGCGCGGAGAGTGCGATACGCGCGCGACCACGAGGCTGACCGACGAGGATCGCAAGCGCGGGTACGTGCTCGCGTGCCTGACTTCCGTGCACGGCGACCTGACCGTGAGCGTGCCGCCCGAGTCCAGACCGGGCGCAGCGCCCGCGCACGCGCACGGACGGCGCACACCCAACCGCATACTTACCGCAGAGGAACGAGCGGAGCGCGTGCCGGCTCACGACGGCGTGCCGCCCGTCGCGAAGTACGCGATCGCGCTGCCACACCCGACGCTCTCCGACAACAGGAGCGATGCGACGCGGCTCACCCACGCGCTCGAGCGCGAGTACGGCGTCCGCCACATGATGACGTTCGACGCCCAGAGAGAGCTCCCGTCCGCGCTGCGCGAACAGGACTTCACGGCCACCGTGACCCTCTGGCGGTCGGCCGGCCACTCCGCCGTTCTCCGGGTCGAGTCCGGTGACGAGACCGCGCGACAGTTCGCCCTTGCGGTGGACGTCGGCACGACGACCGTTGAGGTAGAACTCATCGATCTCGTCGACGGCAGGGTCCTGGCCAGGGCCGCTGAGTACAACGCGCAGGTCACAAGGGGAGAAGACGTCATCTCGCGAGTCATTGCCGCAGGCAAGCCCGACGGTCTCGAGGAACTCCGGCAGCTCGTTTCGGAGACGATCTCGAAGCTCGCCCTGAAGGTGACAGCGGAGGCGGGGGTGCAGCCCGACGAGTTGCTCGTCTACGTGATGGCGGGAAACACCGTCATGACGCACCTGCTCCTCGGCATCTCCCCGACGAGCATACGCACCACGCCCTACATCCCGGCGGCGATATCGTTCCCGCGAACGAACGCGCGCGAGCTCGGCCTGCCGGGAGCCCGGTCAACGCAGGTCGTCGCGCTTCCCTGCCCCGCGAGTTGGCTCGGCGGGGATATCATGGCTGGCGTCGTGGCCGCGGGAATCCCCTGGTCGGACAAGCTCACGCTCTTCATCGACGTAGGCACGAACGGCGAGATCGTTCTCGGCAACCGCGAGTGGCTCGTCGCGTGCTCGTGCTCGGCCGGACCCGCTTTCGAAGGCGGCGGCATCCTACACGGGATGCGAGCCGCCGCAGGCGCCGTCGAGCAGGTGCGCGTCGATCCGGAGACCCTCGAGCCCTCGATCATCACGATCTGTTGCGAGAAGCCCCTCGGCATCTGCGGGAGCGGACTCATCGACTGCGCGTCGGAGCTCTTCCTCGCCGGCGCGCTCGACCGCAGCGGGAAGTTCAGGGCCGACATCGACTCGCCGCACGTGCGTCACGGGGAGCGCGGCCTCGAGTACGTCGTCGTGCCCGCCACCGAGAGCGGTACGGGCTCCGACATCGTGCTCACCGAGCTCGACATCGAGAACCTCATGCGCGCCAAGGCCGCGATCTTCGCCGGGATCAGCGTGCTCGCCGAGAGCCTCGATGTGCCCTTCTCGGCCATCGAGCAAGTCATCGTGGCCGGCGGCTTCGGCCACTACCTCGATCTCGAGCGCATTGCCGTGCTCGGGATGCTGCCGGAGATCGATCCGGAGCGCTTCGCCTTTCTCGGCAACGGCTCGCTGGCGGGTACCGTTCTTGTCGCACGCTCGACGGAGATGCTGAAGACAGCGCGAGAGGTCGCAGAGATGACCACCTACCTCGAGCTTTCGGTCAACGCGAGCTTCATGGACGAATACGTCTCGGCGCTCTTCCTGCCGCACACTGATCTCGAGCTCTTTCCGCGAACCGAGGCGCTTCTCGCCGAAAAGGCGCGCGAGCGGGCAGGGGCGGTGAGCTGAGGTGGCCTTCACCATCGCGTTCGCGGGCAAGGGCGGCACGGGTAAGACCACGTCGGCTGCACTGACCGTGCGCGCCCTTCATGAGCTCGGCGCACGCTCGATACTCGCAGTCGATGCCGACCCGAACTCGACTCTTCACGAGGCGCTCGGAGTCGAGGTGGAGCGCTCGGTCGGCGAGATCACCGAGGAGATGCTCGAGGACGCGGCCTCAGCGATGCCGGGAGGCATGACCAAGGACGCATGGCTCGAGTACAACCTGCAACGCTACGTCGTCGAGGCGCCCGAGTTCGACCTGCTCTCGATGGGCAGGCCCGAAGGCGCCGGCTGCTACTGCTACGCGAACAACCTGGTGCGCGGGTGCATCGACGACCTGCAGAGGAGCTACGAATACGTCGTCATGGACAACGAAGCGGGCCTCGAGCATCTGTCCCGACGCACGACGCGCGACGTCGACCTTCTTCTCTTCGTCTCCGATCCGGCCGTCCGCGGCATCCGCACGATCGGGCGGCTCTCTGAACTCGCCGACGAGCTCAAGATCGTGGTCGGTGAGCGCTACCTCATCATCAACCGCGCCGACCATGCCCTCGACCCCACATTGGAACAGGCCGTCGCCGAGACGGGCGTGTCGCTCCTCGGCACCATTCCTGCTGACAATGGGATTACCCTGTGCGACCTGCAGGGAAGCGGCCTATTCAACCTGCCCGCCGAGTCAGTGGCACTCGCGGCCGTGAAAGACATGCTCGTCTCGGCGGTGCCCGCCCTCAGCGGACTCGCAGCCTGACCCCCGACGTCCCGACAACTCCCGGGCTCCACTGTCCCTTCCCGACCTACCCGACTCTCGGCGAATCCGAAAGCGAGGACCCGTGGCAGCGACCATCATCGACGGAAACGCCATCGCAGCGACCCGCCGCAGCGCCGTTGCCGAGCGCGTCGCCCAGCTCAGGGCGCAGGGCACGACGCCCGGGCTCGCGGTCGTCATCGTAGGCGAGGACCCGGCATCCCAGGTGTACGTGCGCATGAAGCGGAAGGACTGCGACCAGGTCGGCATCCGTTCGGAGGAATTCGCGCTGCCGGCGAAGGTATCCGAGCAGGAGCTGCTCGAGCTCGTGGAGGACCTCAACGCGCGAGTGGAGATCGACGGGGTCCTCGTGCAGCTCCCGTTGCCCGACCACATCGACGAAGAGACCGTGCTCGAGACGATCCACCCCGAGAAGGACGTCGACGGGTTCCACCCGATGAGCGTCGGTCGGATGCTCATCGGCAAGGAGGCCCTCCTGCCCTGCACGCCCCACGGCTGCATCGTGTTGCTCGACGAGATAGGCGTTGACCTCAAGGGCAAGGAGGCCGTCGTGCTCGGCCGCAGCAACATCGTCGGGAAGCCGATCGCGGTACTCCTGCTCGAGCGACACGCGACCGTGACGATCTGCCACAGCCGCACGAAAGACCTGCCAGAGGTGGTCCGCCGGGCCGACGTGCTCGTCGCGGCCGTCGGACGTCCCGGGATGGTCACGGGTGACTGGCTCAAGCCCGGTGCCGTCGTCATCGACGTGGGCATCAACCGTCTCGAAGACGGCACGCTCGTCGGCGACGTCGACTTCGAGAGCGCGTCCGAGGTCGCCTCGGCGATCACACCTGTCCCGGGAGGAGTGGGTCCGATGACGCGCGCCATGCTCATGGAGAACACGCTCATTGCCGCGACCCGCCAGGCCGGGCTCGATCGGTAGCGAGGAAGGAGCACGGATGCCCTACGAAGCGCCCGTCGAGACACCGGCCGGGAAGATCCGCGAGGTCACACTCGGCATGGGTTCGAATACCGTCACCATAGGCGGGGCGGGAGCGCTGCCCTTCCACGCATTCGACGGCGATGTGGGCCGACGGCCCGTGATCGCCATGGAGGTCTACGACGTCGTACCCGACGGCTGGCCCGCCGCGCTCAAGGATGCGCTCGGGGACGTGCTCGGCGATCCGGTGGCGTGGGCCAGGACCTGCGTCGAGCAGCACGGCGCCGACATCGTGTGCGTCCAGCTCGCGGGTACAGATCCGAACGGCCAGAACCGCACGCCCGACGAGGCCGCGGAGGTCGTCAAGGGCGTCATCGACGCCGCCAATGCGCCGGTGATCGTCTACGGCTCCGGCAACGCTGACAAGGACACCGAGGTCTTGAAGAGGGTAGCCGAGGCGGCGGCCGGATCGGTCATCGCCATCGGCCCGGCGACCGAGGACAACTACAAGCCGATCACCGCGGCGGCTCTCGGCTACGAGCACGTTGTCATCGCCGAGACACCCATCGACGTGAACATGGCCAAGCAGCTGAACATCCTCATCACGCAGATGGGACTCGCCGCAGACCGGATCATCGTCGACCCGTCGGTCGGCGCGGTCGGCTACGGCGTCGAGTACGCCTACACCGTCATGGAGCGGCTACGCCTCGCGGCGCTCAACCAGAGCGACGACATGACCCAGATGCCGATGATCGCCAACCTCGGCAAGGAAGCGTGGCGTACGAAGGAAGCGCGCGCCACCGAAGATGAAGAGCCCGCTTGGGGTGATGCCGCCAAGCGCGGCGTTCTCTGGGAGGCGACCACGGCGATCACTCTCGCGCTCTCGGGAGCGGACGTGCTCATCATGCGCCACCCCGAGGCGGCGGCTCTCGTGAAACGAGCGATCGAAGGGCTTGTGTCGCAATGATAGACTTCACCATCACCGAGGAGGCCACCGTGCCGACCACGTGCGCCTGCAGCGAGAACGAAGCCGTCGCCCGGATAGTCGACGCCTACCGGGGCAAACGGGGCGTCCTCATCGACGTCTTGCACGACACGCAGTCAGAGTTCGGCTACCTGCCCGAGTCGATCCTGCGCCGCCTCGCCGAAGCACTGGGGATCTCGCTGGCACAGATCTACGGAGTGGCGACGTTCTACGCCGACTTCCGATTCACTCCTCCCCCCCAGAACCAGATAAAGGTCTGCACCGGAACGGCCTGCCACGTCCGTGGCGCGACCGCCGTCCTTCGGCAGTTCGAGGACTCGCTCGGCATCCAGGCGGGAGAGATGACCGACGACAGATGGGCCGGCCTGGAAACCGTCAGCTGCGTGGGCTGCTGTGCGCTGGCGCCGGCCATCGTGGTCAACGGGGCGGTCCGGCGCGCCGGCTCACCCGCGAGCGTCCTGGAGCGCCTGCCCCCGCTAGCGAAAGGTGACGAGGATGCTGCGTAGCGGCTCTGACCTCACTGCGATGCGCGAGCGCCTGCTCGAGGAGCGGGCCGCGTGCGAGTGCACCTTGCACGTCTGCGCCGGAACCGGTTGCAGGGCGACCGGCGGGCACGAGACGTACGAGGCGTTCAAGGACGCCGCGGACCCCGCGCGCGTGCACGTCTCAGCCACCGGGTGCCAGGGCTTCTGCGAGCGGGGACCCCTCGTGATCGTCGAACCACAGGACATCTTGTACCAGCATGTGCTGCCCTCGGACGTCCCGAAGGTGCTCGACCTGACCGTCGAGAGAGGTGTGGTCGTCAGCCAGATGCTGATAGAGGACCCGCTCACCGGCCAGACCGCTAGCGCCCAGCACGACGTGCCCTTCTACGCCAAGCAGCAGCGGCTCGCACTGAGCCTGTGCGGACGGATCGACCCCGCGAGCATCGAGGACTACATCGCCGAGGGCGGCTACGAGGCGCTCGCCACGGTCCTGGCCGAGATGAGCCCCGAGCAGGTCATCGACGAGATCAAGGCCTCCGGCCTTCGCGGCCGCGGGGGCGCCGGTTTCCCCGCCGGCGTGAAGTGGGAGTCCGGAAGGCGGACGCCGGGCACAGAGAAGTTCGTGATCGCCAACGGCGACGAAGGCGACCCCGGTGCCTTCATGGACCGCAGCATCATGGAGGGAAACCCCCACGGTCTGCTCGAGGGAATGATCATATGCGCGTACGCCGTCGGCGACGTCCACACCGGCTACATCTACGTCCGTGAAGAGTACCCGCTCGCCGTCCACCACCTACAGACCGCGATCGAACAGGCCCGCGAGAACGGGCTGCTCGGGTCCGACATCCTCGGGAGCGGCCTTGACTTCGACATCGAGGTCAGGCGGGGCGCGGGTGCTTTCGTCTGCGGCGAGTCGACGGCCCTCATGTTCTCCCTTGAGGGCAGGCGCGGGATGCCTCGCGTCACCCCTCCCCGCTCGGTGGAGGCCGGGTTGTTCGGCAAGCCGACGGTCCTGAACAACGTCGAGACCTTCGTCAACGTCCCGTGGATCATCTCACACGGAGCCGAGTCGTTCCGCCGGATGGGCACTGAGAACTCGGCCGGCACGAAGGTCTTCGCTCTGACGGGCAAGGTGCGCAACACGGGACTCATAGAGGTTCCCATGGGCATCACCATGCGGGAGATCGTCGAAGACATCGGTGGGGGCATGCTCGGCGGTGGGCGGTTCAAGGCCGTCCAGGTGGGCGGACCGTCGGGCGGGTGCATACCCGACAAGTACCTCGACGTGGGAGCGATGATGGGCTCCGGCGGCCTCGTCGTCATGGATGAGAACGACTGCATGGTGGACGTGGCGCGCTACTTCCTCTCATTCACGCAGGTGGAGTCGTGCGGCAAGTGCCCACCGTGCCGGATCGGCACGTTCGAGATGCTGTCCATCCTGGATCGGCTTACGGAGGGCAAGGGCCGACCCGGCGACATCGAGGCGCTCGAAGAGATCGGCGCTCGTGTGCAGGAGACGTCGCTGTGCGGCCTTGGCCAGAGCGCCCCCAACCCCGTGCTCAGCACGATCAGGCACTTCCGCGATGAGTACGAAGCGCACGTCCATGGCGGATACTGCC
>CAYWCB010000081.1:0-8463 GCA_964456615.1 uncultured Eubacteriales bacterium
CCGCGGGCGGGCCTGAGATCGCGCGCGAGGGCGCCGAGTGGGTTCGCGAGCACGGGCCCGTGGAGACGGGCCGCGCCGCCATCACGACGGGCGGGTACCTGTCGGCGCGCTACGTGATCCACGCGGTCGGCCCGGTGTGGCACGGCGGTTCGAGCGGCGAGTCCGGGCTGCTCGCGAGCGCGTACCGCCAAAGCATCGAACTCGCCGACTCGCGCGGACTCGAGACGATCGCCTTCCCGTCGATCTCGACGGGCATCTTCGGATACCCCACCGAGCGGGCGGCGCCGGTCGCTGTGCGCGCGGTGCGAGATGCACTCGCGTCTGCCGAGCACGTGCGCGAGGCGACGTTCGTGCTCTACGACTCCGACACCTACGCGGCCTATGAGAGGGCCCTCGGGGCCGTGGTGGAGGAGTAGGCGCTCTTGCGCATATTCTTCGTGCGCTTTGGGACCTTTGTTCGCGCTACAATCTGCTTTGTCACCACAGTACGCCGACCCTTCGCCCCCCTGACCAGGAGGTCCCGGATGCCATCCATCGCCTCGGCAGTCGACATCACCATCGGCAATACCCCCATGGTGCGCCTCAATCGCCTTTCCCAGGGTCTCGGCGCGACGGTCGTCGTGAAGCTCGAGTCGCGCAACCCGGGCGGCTCGGTGAAGGACCGCATCGGATTGTCGATGATCGACGACGCCGAGGAGCGCGGCATCATCAAGCGCGGCCGCTCGGTGCTCGTCGAACCCACGAGCGGCAACACAGGCATCGCGCTGGCGGTGGTCGCAGCCGCGCGCGGCTACCGCACGATCCTCACCATGCCGGAGTCGATGTCCCTCGAGCGCCGCAAGCTCCTCAAGGCCTTCGGGGCCGAGCTCGTCCTCACGCCCAGGGAGGCGGGCATGCGCGGAGCGGTCGAAGCCGCCGATGCGCTCGCCGAGGAGACGCCGGACGCGTGGATACCCGCACAGTTCGACAACCCCGCCAACCCGCGGGTGCACTACACGACGACCGGACCCGAGATCTGGAGAGATGCCGGCGGCGAGGCGGCGCGAATCGGTGCGCTCGTCGCCGGAGTGGGTACCGGCGGCACGATAAGCGGGGCGGGACGCTACCTTAAGGAACAGGACGACAGCATCCTTGCGATAGCGGTCGAGCCCGCTGAGTCGCCGATCATCTCGCAACGCCTCGCGGGCGAGACGCTCACGCCGGGACCGCACCTCATCCAGGGCATCGGCGCGAACTTCATCCCCGCAGTCCTCGACCTCGACGTTCTGGACGCTGTCGAGCACGTCAGCGGTGAGGAGGCGATCTCGGTCGCCCGACGGCTCGCCGCCGAAGAGGGGCTGCTCGTCGGGATCTCCAGCGGAGCGAACGTCGTGGCCGCGCTGCGCATAGCTGCGCGCGCCGAGATGGCCGGCAAGCTCGTCGTGACGGTCGCACCGTCGACCGGTGAGAGGTACCTCACGACCAAACTCTGGGAGGAGCTGGAGTGATGCGCGTCTCCCAGCGTCTTGACTACGCCCTCCGAGCGCTCGTCTTCCTCGCAGGGAGAGCGCCGGGGAGATACGCCTCGGGAAGCGAGATCGCGTCACACCTCGGCGTGCCGCAGCGTGTCGTCGAGCAGCAGCTCTCCGAGCTTGCGCGGGCACACATCCTCGACAGCAAGCGAGGGTCAGGCGGCGGCCACTCGCTCTCCCGCGCGCCGACGCAGATCAGCGTCGCGGACGTGGTACGCGCGATCGATGGCCACATCCTCGACGTGCCGCGGGTGACGGGCTCGGCCACATCCGAGTTCTGGGCGCGCTCGGCCGACGCCCTCGGCCTGTACCTCGAGGGCGTGACGATCGCATCGCTGGCGGACCGCCAGGCGGAGCTCGACTCGGCCGCCTCGCACACGTACTACATCTAGCCCAGTGCGCGGCGATCCGTCCTCGGAGACGGAGACGCCCTAGTACGCTTCGGGGTTGCCTACCGGACAAGCCTCGTGTTCCGGGAACGGCTGGGGGAACGTGCGTATGCACCCGTCCGACCCGCCTAGCGGGTAGGTACTTCACGTCAGTGCCGGCCGTTTGGAGCAGGTCGCGGTGAACCGGGTGGTCCATTTTGAGCTCGCAACCACCGATCCCGCCAGAGAGGTCGAGTTCTTCGAGTCGATCTTCGGCTGGGAGGTGCGGCAATGGGGTGACCAGGACTACTGGCTGGTGGCAACCGGCAAGGACGGGCCCGGCATCGATGGCGCGATCCAGCCCCTCAATCACCCGAGCAGCCTCGAGTGGTGAACACGATCGATGTGGAGGACCTCGACGCGTCGATCGCCAAGGCCGAGGCCGGCGGAGCGACGATGGCTCTGGACAAGATGGAGGTGGAGGGCATCGGGTGGGTCGCCTACATGCTCTCGCCGACCGGCATCATGTTCGGGATGATCGAGTCCATGCAGGGCGCCGCGATGTAGCAGGCCAAGGCGGGGACCGGAATCCGCCACCGGTGAATCCGCTCGGGGTCGCTGACGGGTTATGATCGCGAGGCGCTCGTCGCGCCGGGGGCCCGCTCGATGAGCGCGACCTCGGTGTCGGCTGTGTTCCGCGCCGAACGTCCTGAGGTCGAAGCCGTCTACTGTCCCGGTCTCGCCAGCCTCGCCGGTCACGAGCTGGCTTCACGTCAGATGTCGGGCTTCGGCGGCCTGGTTTCGGTGCGCCCTACTGGTGAAAGTGATGCTGCGCTCCCATTCCTCGGAGCGCTCACGCTTCTCGCGCTGCCGAGGGCTTGGGCGGTGTCGAGTCCCTGGCCTGCTATCCCGCCGAGACGACCACGCATCGCTGCCGGAGCCCGATCGCGAGCGACGCGGGATCTCGGGAGGTCCGGTGCGACTATACGTAGGTATTGAAGACGTGGACGACCTCCTGGCCGACCTCGACCGCGCCCTGTCGCGGGTCTCGATTCCGCGCGATCCTGGCGCGAAATGGACTCCCCGGCTGTGACGATGATAGGCATGAGCGTTGCTCAGTGAAGGCCGACGGGGCGCTGCAGAAGGGCCCAATGACACTCTCGCTCGACATACGACGCGTGGCCATTCTCGGCTTGGTCCTGCTGCTCGTCATAGCAGCGGCCGGCGCAGCGTGCCTCGTATCCGCCGCGTCCGCCATGGCCATGCCGGGATCGCATGCCCCGCAGCTTCCTATGGACTGCGATCGCGGCGGCGACAGTGCAACAGCGTGTCCCCATTTTGACGGGCCTTCGAGGTCGAAGGCACGGCCGGTCGTCGTCGAGCAGCCTCAAGTCGACGCCATCGTAGTGGCGTCGCAGCCCGCGCCGATCCTCGTCGGCGTCGAGGGCTCGTTCGCACTCGCGGAGCGCGTACCTTCGCCTCCGCCATCACATCTCACGCCACTCAGGATCTGATCCCCCTCGCTTCGGCGCGCCTCAGTCGCGCCAGCTATGCGGTGAGGGCTGCATTGGGCAGCCACGCCCTGACGTAGCCGGAACATCGGCCGAACCGTCGATGCTACCGAAGCGAGGATCCATTGAATCTGTTCTATCCGATGCTCGTCACCGGACTTCTCACGAGTTTCCACTGTGTGGTGATGTGCGGGAACATGGTCCTCTCGTACGCCGTCAAAGGCGATGCCGAAGACCCGCTCCACAAGCGCATGGTGCCGCACCTCGCCTACCATTCGGCGAAGATCCTGAGCTACCTGATGGTTGGCCTGCTGCTGGGCAGCCTGGGCGCGTTCGTAAGCCAGGGGGCGCGCACCTGGGTGAGCCTCATAGCGGGCGCCTACATGGTCCTGCTCGGTCTGAGCATGACCGAGAAGTTCCCGGCGCTGAGGCACCTCACGCCGCGGCCGCCGCGCTTCTTGATGACTGCGCTCATGAAGCTTCGGAAGCGCTCCGCCGCCGAGGCCGAAGCCGGCGACTCCTCACTTGCGACACCGGTCACCTTCGGCCTCATGACCGGCCTGATGCCTTGCGGCCCGCTCCAGGCCGCGCAAGTGGCCGCAGCCGGAGCAGGCACGGCGCTCGCCGGTGGGCTCACTATGCTCGGGTTCGGACTCGGCACCATGCCGCTGATGGTCGGCTACGGTGCCGTCGCCAGCTACCTCAGTGGTCGCTTCAAGAAGTACATGGCGATCGCCGCATCGGCCGTGATCATCGTGCTCGGCCTGGTGATGGTCAACCGCGGCCTCACGGCGCTCGGCTCGCCGGTGACCTTCAACACCATCAAGCAGTCCGCGCTCGGTTCGAGTGGGGTGGCCGTCGACGAGTCGCAGTTCAAGACCGGCGCCGACGGGGTCGTCGAGGTGCAGCTCGGCCTCGAGGGCTATACGTTCACACCTTCGACGCTCGCTATCCCCGCCGACAAGCCCGTCCGGATCGTCGTGAACCGCAAGGACGCCAACCTGTGCTCGGAGGAGTTGTGGATCCCGAGCCTCGGCGTCCGGCAACCGCTCAAAGCGAACGGCCTCACTAGCATCGACCTTCCTCCGACCAAAGCAGGCAGCTACCAGATCACCTGCCAGATGGGCATGCTCTCGGCCACGCTTCAGGTGGGTGCCGGGGCAGCCAAGGCCGGCTCGGGCTGGCTGCCGTACGCAGCCGTGGCGCTCGCAGCGGCGGCAGTGCTCTGGTGGGATCGCAGGCGCAACCAGGCCGCCAGGCGCGCCGCGGAAGAGGCGGCGCGCACCAAGCGGGGCCGCAAAACGCCAGCACCCGCGCCCGCGCCCGCACTCGTTCTCTTCGGGTTCTCCCCCTCCGAACTCGTGCTGACCGGTGGCGCCGCGGCGTTCGCGGTGTTCATCGGCCTGTTGTTCGGTGGGTACTTCGGATAGTCATTCGTCGGCCGGTACCTACAGACGAAAGGAGCACAGCCATGTCAACGACCAGGACTTTCAAGGCAACCGGATTGCACTGCAGCTCTTGCTCGATGCTCATCACGATGGACCTACAAGACATCGACGGGGTCTACGCCGTCGAGTGCGACCACGTCACGGGCGAGACCGTCGTCACGTTCGACGAGGGCAAAGTCGATCCCGCCAAGATCCGCGAAGCCATCGTCGAGGCCGGCTACGACGCCGAGCTCGTCGCCTAGGAACGGGAGGCACGGACCATGTCGAACCGCGCACAGAAGTCTGGCACGCACAAGACCAGCGGCGCAGCGACCGCTGCGGCCAAGTACGCGAACATCAAGCCCCTCGTGATCATCGGGCTCGTCGTCGGCGGCTTCCTGCTCAGTTACAACTACGCAGTTGCACGAAGCGGCGCATCCGCGTTCGGACAGGCGCCAGGCGGCCTCACGCAAGCCGTCGCAGGCGGCGGCGCGTCGGTGGGCGGCGCATGCGGAGTGAGCGGTGGTGGCTCCGTGGGCGGCGGTTGCTGCGGTGGCGGCGGCCCGGCTGTCGAGGGCGCGACAGAGGTGGCAGGCGACGTTCAGACGATCGCCGTCGACACGTCTCAGGGCAGTTTCAACCCCAATGTGATCAAGGCGAAGCCCAACGTCCCGATCGAGCTTGCGTTCTCCCAGGCGCCCGGTGGATGCCTCTCCGGCGTGCTCTTTCCCGACTTCAACATCGGCCAAGACCTCACCTCCGGCGGGCAGACCGTGAAGCTTCCGCGCCTGTCTCCAGGCGAGTACTCGTTCTACTGCCAGATGCAGATGATCTCGGCGAAGATCGTCGTCCAATAGCCGCAAGACTGGAGAGATTCGATGTCCGACAACACCACCAGACAGGTCTACAGACTTCGCGTAGAGGGTATGCGCTGTCGCTCCTGCGAGGTTCAGTCGACGACCAAGTTTCGAAACATGGAAGGCGTCCACGCCGTGCATGCGGACGCGGCTGACGGCCTGCTGTCGATGCACGTGGACGTCGACACGCTGACGCTCGACGACATCACGTACAGCATCGTCGAGGCCGGATTCCTGCCAGGCGATCCTTCCGTGCTGTACGCGACGAGCGCATCATCCGAGCACTTGGACGAGCCATCAACGGTCGAGGTGCCGGTCACCGTCGGGGAAGGCGCCGCCGAAGAGTCGAGCGAGCTTCGCGATCGCGTCTCCGACGTACCGGTGCCTGTTCGGGTCGTACCTGTCGATCAGACCCTGACAGCCGGACCCCCGACGGCCACTGCTCCTCGCGCAGCGGCCTCCGTACCGCACGCCGGGCATGCACCAGTGTCTCTTGATCCGGCGCCGCTCCGGCCCGTGCTCGCCGGTGCGGCCATGGCCCTCTCGAGCGTCAGCGTCGTCACGAGTTCGCTGCTTCTCCGCCGCTTCCGTCCGAGTCTTCCCAAGACGGCCGCCTGGAGGTTCTCGGAGGAGCTGACACGCATGAAGCAGATGCCGACACGCAACCGATCGACCCACGTATCAGAGAAACCATCCGACTCGCCGCCAAGCAGGCGGTGACCAGCGCAGGGCGGGCCACACCCACCCCGCAGAGATCCAGGACCGGAGGTCTACAAATGTCTGGCAAGAAGAAGCACCGATCCCGCAACGGGAAACAACCCGCGGCGACCCGCAAGCACGTGTCGCAACAGCCGACACCCAAGAAGAAGCCCTCTGCGCCGGCCAAGGGCGGTGCGAATCGGAGATCGCTGTACATCGTCACGGCACTGATCGCGATCGCGGCCATCGTCGCTGTGGTGGTCGCTGCCGGTGGCTCCAAGGGCGGACCCGGCAGTGCCGTGGCCGCTTCTCCCGAGGAAGCCAAGTACATCGGCCGGTTCCTCCCGGCGGGGTACGAGGAGCCGAAGGTGGCCGACGAGGCGGCTGCCGTCGCAGCGAAGATGACTCCCGTCACAGCAAAGACTGACGCTGCGGGCGTGACGATCCCGGTTGCCGACGTCGTCTCCAGCAAGATCGTCTCGTTCCAGTATCAGAAGAACAGCGGCGAGGCAGTGCCGCTGCTCGCCTACGTGAAGCCCTCAGGGAAGCTGTTCGTCGGCGTCAGCTACTGCGTCCCATGCAGGGGCACGGGTCAGCGCGTCGAAGCGGACGGCACACTGACGTGCGAGGCGTGCGGTACGAAGCGCGACCTTGAGAGCAGCGTCGGGTTGAGCGGCCCCTGCAAACTCTATCCACTCGATGAGCTGCCGGTGACCGTGAACAACGGCCAGATCCAGGTCCCGACATCGGCACTCGAAGCGTGGACCGTGCAGCCGCTCGACAGGAAGGTCGGCTAGCCGAAGGCCACCAATGCGTGGTCCAGTCTCACCCGGGAGGAGACCCTACAGTCTCCTCCCGGGTGGTAGGTGACACATGGAAGCAGTTCACATAAGGACGAAGGGCTTCTACTGTGGCGCGTGCCCAAAGGTCATCGAGAAGGCGGTTGGCTCGCTCGATGGAGTCGCGGACGTGGTGGCTGTTCGCTCCATGGGGCTCACGTCGGTGCTCTACGATCCCGAGATCGTGAGCCGGGAGGTCCTGTGCGAGCGGATTCGCAAGGCGGGCTTCGGCGCTGAGGTGTACTGCCCGAGCGCCGCGCCGGGATCGGCGTGCGCAGATGGAGGGACAAGTCCGCTGCTCAACGAGGCATCCCTTGAGTGATCGCGGGCTTCAGCGGCACTGCGCGCGCGCAGTGACCCTGGTTCCACCTACTGCGAACGATTCCGCATCTCCGCCCGCTCGATGAGCGCGACCTCGGTGTCGGCCATCAGGTTCGGCCATACGCGCACCAAGCGTACACCGGCATCGCCGGCTGCGCGCAGCGGGATCTCCTCGGCGATGCGTCCGCCGTTCTCGGCGATGAAGTCCCTGAAGTCGGTGATCGTCGTGTGATGGATGTTGGGTGTCTCGTACCAGGAGTACGGGATGGATCGGGACACCGGCATCCTGCCTCGCGCGAACAGGTACGACCGTACCTTCCAGTGGCCGAAGTTGGGGAACGACACGATGCCGTGCGCGCCGACCCTGAGCATCTCGCGCACGACGAGCGCCGGCTTGCGCACGACCTGCAGCGTCTGGGACAGGATCACGTAGTCGAACGCGTCGTCTGGGAATCCGCCGAGCCCGGCGTCGAGGTCGGCCTGGATCACCGGGATGTCACGCGTGATGCACGCGGCGACCCTGCCGAGGTCGAGCTCTACGCCTGTCACGGTCGCACCCCGCTTCTCGCGGACGAGCTCGAGCAGGCGGCCATCACCGCACCCGAGGTCGAGCACCCGCGCGCCGACGGGGATGCGGCCCGCGATGAGCGCGAAGTCGCGGCGGAGCAGTTCGGCGGGGGTCACGACGCCACCTCCGCGAATGCACCGACCCGGGTGTCGACCCGCTGGCCGTCGGTCGGCGGTGCGCGGTTGGCCCTCACCGCATTCTCGAGGAACGGCTTGATGAGTGCGGTCTGAGCCTCGACTTCGAGCAGGAAGGCGTCGTGCCCGTAGGGGCTCGGGACCTCGGCGAACGTGACGGACTTCCCGGAGACGAGGAGGGCATCGACGAGTTGCCGCGCCTGGTAGGTCGGGAAGAGCCAGTCGCTC
>CAYWCB010000082.1:0-8217 GCA_964456615.1 uncultured Eubacteriales bacterium
CCTCGTCGACGGTGACGAGCATCGTCATCGAGAACATCCCGCCGATGATCGTCTGGCGGATGTCCTCGATGTTGGCGCCCGAAGCGGCGAGAACGCCCGAGACTCCGGCGACGATGCCGACCCGGTCTTCGCCGAGGACCGAGAGTATGGTCAGTGTCCGCATGCGAGCCCCCTTGGGACGAGTGCAACGTATACTCCCTTATACCGCAGGACCATGCCGCGAGGATCGCCGGTCGTACTGTCGAGGTGGAGTGCCGTGGCCGTTCCGATCACGCCCGTTCGTCTAGGAGATGTCGTCAGACTGAAGAAGACCCACCCGTGTGGGGCGAACGAGTGGGAGATCACGCGCGTGGGCATGGACATCGGCATCAGGTGCACGGGTTGCGGCAGGAACGTCCAGCTCGTTCGCTACGAGTTCGACCGTCGGTTCCGGGGGTTCGTGAGCCGACCCGCGGACGAGTGACTGTCGTCCCGCGGAACGGCCGGACGCTAGGACTTCGTGACCGGCTCGGTCGTACCCGGTTTCACCTTGTTGACCTGGACGTGCGTGTGGTCTCCCGCCGAGGTCGTGTACTCGGACAGCTGCATGTGCAGGCGGCCCGACAGGTTGCGCACGCGGCCGATTTGCGTCACGCCGCCCACAACGGCGTCCCCGCGAGCCACCTTCGGGTCCGCCACGTGGATGAGCACGACGTCGAGGTCGTCGTGTCCCCGGGGCCGGATGTGGATCTGGAAGTCGGGGTACTTCTCGTACAGCCGGTAGGCCTTCACCAACAGCACCTCGCCGGTCACGGGCGCAAGGACGGGAACGCCTGCTGGGGCTCCTATGTCGGCCGCGGTGTCGGGCTTGCCGGGTCGATTCGCGCGCCACAGGCGCAGTACCGAACCCCCGAGCCATCCGTGCTCGTCGGCGACCGAGATCTCCGGGGTCCGACCGGTGCCGCGCTTGTCCTTCGCGGCCTCCGTGCGGTACGTGGGCATGCGCGTCACCAGCCGCTGCGCATACGAGAACGACGCCTGATGGAACGCGATCTCGGTGAGCTGGTCGGCAGGGACGGGCAAGTGCAGCGCTACATCGTGATACGCGGCGAACAGTGGCGTCGGGTCCGGTTGCGGCTGCTCCATCGCGCTCGCGACGGCTGCCGGCTGCCCGGCGGCCTGCGACACCTCGGCAGTAGCGGTCGCCGTGCGTGCCTGCGTGCCGCGTGAGATGAGCCAGCCGCCTACGACGAACGTGAGCGCGACGAGGGCCAGCGACACGGCGAACCGCTGGCGCTGCCGGCGCGCCTTTCGTCTGCGCTCCCGGGCGGCCCGGCCTTCAACCATGAGGCTCGTGTCGCGCGGCGCGTCCAGCGGCACGTGATCATGTTGCCGACTCAACGCGAGATCCTCGCCAGCGCGCCGGGCACGCACGACACCAAGGCTGTCGCGAGGTCGGCGATTCGGGTAGCAGAGCGGCGGAGAGCAAGGTGCCGCGCCGCATCGTGCGCGGCCGAGCTCGATGCCGGACTCTGTGCGGGGGGTGAGTGCATGCGGGCAGGCGTGACCTTCGACTCGCATACGGGCCGGATCGGGCAACGCCGACAGTATACCGTGCGCCCTCGCGGTCACCTGACGGCACGTCGTACCAGGGAGGTTGGAGTGCCTGTCGACCTGCCGTGCGCAGCCGGTAGCCAGTGCTACAATCGCCAGAACACTTCACGCTCCCGAAGGGCCCTGCATGGAGAAGCTCGAGCAGATCCTCCGCGCCGAAGACGCTGCCCACCAGACGCTCTCCGCAGCGCGTGACGACGCGGAGCGGATCGCTCGCGAAGCGGCCGCCGAGGCGGACCTCATCGTCAGCTCCGCCAAACGCGAGGCGGCGGAGCAGGCACGAGTTCATCGCGAGGACGTGTTGGCCCAGGCTCGGAAGGAAGCGGAGCGCATCGAGGCGGACGCAGGGGCCGAGACGCAGTCCGTCATGTCCGAAGCGAGCGCCAGGCTCCAAGATGCGGTAGACGCCGTCGTGCGAGAGCTGATGGGATAGCCGGTGGCCGTCGCCCGCATGCTCAAGGTGACCGTGTTCGGCCACGACTCCGTGGTCGACGAGGTCATTGCCGCGCTTCAGCGCGAGGGCGTCCTCCAGGTCGTCCAACAGTCATACGATCTCCCGCCAGCCGGGGTGGGTCCGGACGACCAGCGGCTCAGGCAGCTGGAGGAATACGCCGCGGACGCCCGCTTCGTGTGCGACTTCCTCTCGCGCTATCACACACCCGACGTAGCGTTCTCGGCGTTCATCAGCGAGAAGGTCCATCTCTCCGAGCAGGACTACCTTGCGCTCGAGCCTGACATCCGCTTCCAGCGACTGTATCGGGAGTGCGTTACGGTCGCGGACCGTGTGGCCACGAGCGAACGCGAGATATCGCATCTGGCCGCGCGTGTCTCGGATCTCCTGCCGTGGAGCGGATTCCACTTGCAGATCAAGGAATGGCGGGGGACCGAACACGTCGCTCTCTTCACAGGTACGGTCCCTGCCTCTCAGGGACCAGCTATCCGCGAGATGCTCCGCCAGGCAGTGACGGACGTGACCGTCGAGGAACTGGGCCCTGTCGGCAACCGTCAGGCGTGGGTCGTGATGGCGCACACGAGCTGCGTCGACGGAGTGCGCGCCGCGCTTGCGCTCACCGACTTCCGCGAGGTGTCCTTCCCGGGTCTCTCGGACTACCCCGCGGAGGAGATAGAACGCGCGCGGGCGCGCGTGGGCGAGCTTGGGGAGGAGATAGGAGAGTACAAGGAGCGCGCACGCAGTCTCTCGTCCGAGCACTATCACGAGTCCGTCGCCCTCGTCGAGGCGATCGACTCCGATCGGGATGCCCTTCTGGTCCGCGAGGACTTCGGGACCACTGAGCGCGCCTTCGTGTTGGAGGGCTGGGTCGCGGCTGAGAATCGCGAGCGACTTCTGGGCGCGCTCGAGAGCTATGGCGATACGCTGGACGTCGCATTCTCGGAGCCGCAAGCCGAAGACGAGCCGCCGGTCCAGCTCAGCAATCCAGGGTGGCTGCGTCCGTTCGAGACCCTCACCGACCTGTACGGCCGTCCCCGGTACGGGAAGATCGACCCGACGCCGCTACTCGCGCCGTTCTTCTTCCTGTTCTTCGCGATCTGCATCAGCGACGTGGCGTATGGCGCGATGCTGATCATCGGCTCGTACCTCATCAAGGCCAAACTGGATGTCGCGCCCGGCGTGAAGCGCTTCATGGACCTGCTCATGCTTGGCGGCGCAGGCGCGATGGTCGTCGGCGTGCTCTTTGGTTCGTACTTCGCGATCCCGTTCGAGAGCCTGCCGCCCTTCCTGCAGTCGCTTCGCGTGCTCGACCCGCTCAAGGGCATCACGGACTTCCTGCTGTTCGCCATCGTGCTCGGAGTGATCCAGGTCTTCTTCGGGGTGTTTCTGGCCGCCGTGGAGGCGTTCAGGCAGGGAGATCCGGCGAGCGCTGTCTTCGAGAAGCTCTCGACCATGTTCATGTTCGCGATGATCGGAGTAGCGGTGTTCGTACCCGGTGCGACGCGCTGGGCGCTCGTGCTCGGGGTCGGGCTGACGATGCTCATGCAGGGTCGCGCGATCAGCACGGCTTTCGGCTCCCCGGAGTCGGGGGCGTGGGACAGAGGCCTTGGCATCGGATGGCTGGCGGTCACGATTGGTGCACTCGTCGGGCTCGCTCTCACCGGCGACTTCGGCGTGGTATGGGCCTTCGTGGCCGTGACGGCGATAGGGATCGTGCTGTCGCGAACGGTGCGCCGAAGCGTCCTTGCGCTGCTGGGCGGCGCCTACGCCGTGTACGGCATGAGTTCGTTCATCGGAGACATCCTTTCGTACACCAGGCTCGCCTCGCTCTCGCTGTCCGGCGCACTGGTCGGATGGGTGTTCAACGTGCTGACCGGGCTCGTGTGGAGCGGGACCGGAGGCTTGTTCGAGTCGGGCGGCCTTGGCTACGTGTGGGGTGTGCTCGTCGTGCTCGCGGCGGCAGCCGTGTTCGTCTTCGGCCACGTCTTCAATGTCGTGATCAACCTCCTGGGTGCGTTCGTGCATCCGACGCGACTGCAGTTCGTCGAGTTCTTCAGCAAGTTCTACGAGGCGGGCGGAGAATCGTTCGCCCCGTTTCGGTACCGTACGAAGAACCTCGTGCTCGATGCCGGCTCGAGCCGGCAGGAAGGAGGAACGGGAACGTGAACGAGACCTTCTGGGGGCTGTCCGGGGTCGACTGGGCGCTCCTCGGCGGAGGTGTCGCGGCCATTCTGGGCGGTACCGGTTCCGCGATCGGCATTGCCACCGCAAGCGCCACCGTCTCCGGCATCGTCGCCGAAGAGAGCGAGAAGTTCGGCAGACTCCTGCCGATCGCGGCCATGCCCGGCACGCAGGGCATCTACGGCTTCATCACGGCCGTCCTCGTGCTCGCCTTCTTCAATATCCTCGGCGGCGAGATGGACCTCCCGGGTGTCGAGGGATTCAAGGTCTTCCTGGCGTGCTTGCCGGTCGCGTTCCTGTGCTTGACCAGCGGCATCTACCAGGGCTTCGCGGGCGCGTCGGCGGCGGGCATCGTCGCGAGGAGGAGCGAGGACACCGGCAAGGCCCTCATCTTTCCTGCGCTCGTCGAGACGTACGCCGTGCTCTCGCTCATCGTCACCATCCTGATGCTCGTGAGCATCCAGTCGGCCTACGGGGGCTAGACGGTGGCCCTCGCCGACATCGTCAAGCGTATCGGCGGCGATGCTGCGGAAGAGGCCGAATCGGTCCTTGCCGAGGCGCACGAGCGTGCCGAGTCGCTGATCTCCAAGGCGCGCGCCGAGGCCGAGAGCGCCCGCGTCGGGATGCTCGAGCGCGCTCGAAAGGACGCCGAGTCGGAGGCCCAGACCGTGCTCGCGACGGCGCGACTCGCTGCGCGCGACAAGGCGCTAGCGGCCAAGCGCGCGCTCGTCGAGCGTGCGCTGGACGAGGCGAAGGCGCGCATACGCGGGCTTCCCGATGGCGAGTACTCGGCCTTCCTCGCCCAGGCGATCGCGCGGGCGGCACAGGGCGGCGAGGCCGTGTTCGTGGCGGGAAGCGACAGGACCCGTTTGCGCGACCTTGCCGAGCAGGTTGACGCCCGGGCCGGACGGGACCTTTCGCTCCGGTGGAGCGACGTTGCTGCGCCGGAAGGGCATGACGTGGTGCTCGTGGGCGACAGGGTGACCGTCGACCTGTCGGTCGCGACGGCGATAGCCGAGAGGCGGGACGAGCTTGCGATGATCGCAAGCTCGGTGCTGTTCGGCGGCACGTCTTCGACCGGTGCCGCACCCCGGGCACGCGAGGAAGCGGGGCGCTAGCCGCATGCCGGTCTTGGGGATCAGAGCGGCGCGGGAATCGATCCGCTACGGCTTCGCCGTCGGCAGGGTCCGCGTTCTGGAGACCCGCGTGTTCGGACTGGCGACCTACGAGCGCTTGCTGGATGCGCCGACGTTCGCGGAACAGCTCCGCATCCTGTCGGACACCGTCTACGGCAGCTACCTCGAAGGCGTCGAGACGCCCGCCGAGGTGGAGATCCGGCTCGACGAGGCGCTCGAGGACTTCTACGCGTTCCTCGGCGAGTCGAATCTGCCGGACCCCGTCGTCAGGTACTTCAGGGTGCGCCACGACTTCGCGAACCTCAAGGCCGCCCTGAAGGCAGAGATACTCGGCGTCTCGCTCCAGGAGATGCTCACTCCTTCGGGAACGATCGCGGCCGAGGAGTTCATGCGCTCGCTGCAGGACCTGCCCGACCCGCTGGGAGCTGTCGCGGGCGAAGTGCTCGCGGACCGTGCCGATGAGGACCGCGGGGAAGCATCCACCGAGCGAGATCTGCTGCTCGTCGACACCGCCGTCGATCGCGCGATGTTCTCGGAGTTGACCGATCTCGCGGCGAAGTCCAGGAGCGCGTTCCTAAGGGGGATGTCGACGCTCATGGTCGACATCGCGAATGTGAAGACGCTGCTCAGGGCGCGCGTCGCGGACATGCCGGCTCCGCGAGCGCGGTCCCTGCTCTTCGAGGGCGGTTCGATCAGCGTGAAGGAGCTTGCTCGTCTGTACGCACTCTCCCCGGTGGAGGCCGGCATCCGCCTCTCGGCAGTCCCCTCCCTGCGAGGGATACCGCTGGAAGAACTCGAGGACATGAGCCGGCTCGACGTGCTCGCCGACAACGTTGTCGTGAGTTACCTGCGTATGGCTCGCGTAGTCCCGGTGGGTCCCGAGCCGGTCATCGCCTACGTCATGGCCCGCGAGGCGGAAGTGCGCGCGGTGCGCACACTGCTCCTCGGGCGACTTGCCGGGCTGCCCTCCGAGGACTTGAGGCGTCGCCTGCGAGAGATGACCTACTAGGAGGAGCAGGTGGGACGGGTTGCCATCGTGGGAGATGCGACGAGCGTGGTGGGCTTTCGCCCGCTTGGCTTCGCCGTCTTCGCGGTCGAGCATCCGGAGAGGGCACGCGACCTGTGGCCGGAGCTCTCGGCGGGGACCTACTCCGTCGTGTTCGTGACCGAACCGGTGTACACGGCGATCGAGGACCTTGCCGCCGAAACGGCCGACAAGCCGCTGCCGGCGGTGACCGTCATCCCGGGGGTGGGCAGCCCCGGAGGCGTGGGCGAAGCGAAGCTGGCGCGCGCGATCGAGCGCGCGCTCGGCCCCAAGGCACTCATTGGCGGAGAAGAGGAACAGGCGTGACGGAACAGGGCAGCATCATCAAGGTCGCGGGTCCGCTCGTCGTGGCCAAGGGGCTCGCCACGTCGAGGATGTTCGATCTCGTCAAGGTGGGCGGCGAAGGTCTCATGGGCGAGATCATCGAGATGCGCGGCGACCGCGCCTCCATCCAGGTCTACGAGGAGACCGAGGGCCTTGGCCCCGGCGACCCTGTCGTTCCGACCGGGGCGCCGCTCTCGGTCGAGTTGGGTCCCGGCATGCTGGGCTCCGTATACGACGGCGTGCAGCGTCCTCTCGACGTGCTCGAGGCCCGGGCCGGGTCGTTCCTGACCCGCGGCATCAGCGCGCCGGGTCTCGACCGCGCGCGGCGCTGGACGTTCGAGCCGGTCGCGAACGTCGGGGAGCGGGTGTCCGGTGGCGACATCGTCGGCGTCGTTCAGGAGAACGAGGTCATCGAGCACCGCATCCTAGTGCCGTCGGCGCTCTCGGGCGAGCTCGTCCGGCTCGGGCGCGGCGACTTCACGGTCGAGGAACCCGTCGGAAGGCTCCGCGATGCCGAGGGCACCGAACACGACCTGCTGATGCTGCAGCGGTGGCCGGTCCGCATACCACGCCCGTACAAGCGCAAGGTCGCCGGAGACGAGCCCCTCGTTACCGGTACGCGCGTCATCGACACGTTCTTCCCGCTCGTCAAGGGGGGTACGGCGTGCATCCCGGGCCCGTTCGGCGCCGGGAAGACGGTAACGCAGCACCAGATCGCGAAGTGGTCGAACGCCCAGGTCGTCGTGTTCATCGGGTGCGGGGAGCGCGGAAACGAGATGACCGACGTCTTGATGGAGTTCCCCGAACTCGTCGACCCCTACTCCGGCTACCCGCTCATGAAGCGCACGGTGCTCGTCGCGAACACCTCGAACATGCCCGTCGCCGCGCGCGAGGCGAGCGTGTACACGGGCATCACGATGGCCGAGTACTTCCGCGACATGGGCTACGAGGTGGTCCTGCAGGCCGACTCCACCTCGCGCTGGGCCGAGGCCATGCGCGAGATCTCCGGTCGCCTCGAGGAGATGCCGGGCGAGGAGGGCTTCCCGGCGTATCTGGGCACCAAGCTCGCGGCCTTCTACGAGCGGGCGGGCAGGGTCGAGTGCCTTGGCGGCACGGAGCGTGCGGCCGCAGTGTCCGCGGAGCCCAGGGCACCTGAGGCAGAGCCCGCGGTCGAGGAGCTCCCGCAGGAACCGAGTCTCTTCGAGGCGCAGGAGCGCGAGCGCGCCGAGGCGGCAGCCCGCGAGAGGACGGAGCACGTCGCGTGGCTGCGAGGCGAGCGCGAAGGCTCGGTCTCGGTCATCGGCTCGGTCTCTCCCCCCGGCGGCGACCTCTCCGAGCCGGTCGTACAGAACACCCTGCGCGTCGTGAAGGTCTTCTGGGCGCTGCAGGACCAGCTCGCCTACCAACGCCACTTCCCGGCCATCGACTGGCTCACGAGCTACTCGCTCTACCTCGACAAGGTGGAGCGTAACTGGGGCGAGAACGTC
>CAYWCB010000083.1:0-5082 GCA_964456615.1 uncultured Eubacteriales bacterium
TGAACGACGTGGAGGTCGCCACCGTCCAAGCCACGCCAAGGAACCTCGAGGAGATGGCGGTCGGCTTCCTCGTATCGGAGGGACTGCTCACCGACCGCGACGTGTTCGGCTCGGCCGAGGTGGACCTCAAGCGTGGCCTCGCCTACGTGACGACGAGCGAGTCGGTCCCGGACGACATGGTCTTCAAGACGCGCTACGTCACGAGCGGGTGCGGGAAGGGAGTGACGTTCTCGAGCCTCGGTCACGCGCGCGGGCTCGATCGCGTCACATCGGCGATGGAGGTTACCGCCGGCGAGGTCTACGCGCTCATGGGCGATCTCTCGCACGCCGCCGAGAAGTACCGCGCCACGGGCGGCATCCACGCGTGCGGGCTCGCGCGCGACGGCAAGCTCCTCATCGTGCGCGAGGACGTGGGTCGTCACAACGCGTTCGACAAGCTGCTCGGCAGGGCATGGCTCGACCGGGTCCCCACCGAGGACGCCGTTCTGCTCTCGACCGGACGCATCAGCTACGAGATGGCCGTGAAGGC
Organism: uncultured Eubacteriales bacterium; assembly: GCA_964456615.1. GTDB lineage: Bacteria > Actinomycetota > Coriobacteriia > Anaerosomatales > CAVRZR01 > CAVRZR01. The sequence goes on from CAYWCB010000083.1 coordinate 530, forward strand.
CGCCAAGTCGCGCGTGCCCATCGTCGTCTCGCGTACGGCCGTCACGGACCTTGCCGCCGATATCGCCGCGAGGCTCGGCATCACGCTCGTCGGGTACGTGCGTGGAGGCAAGCTCACGGTCTACACGCACTCGTACCGGCTGACCGAGGAGGTGTGAGCGAGTGCCCGAGACGATGACCGTCGAGGAGGCTCGCGAGCTCGTTTTCGCGCGCACGAGGCGCCTCGAGGCCGAGAGCGTCGAACCGCTCGACGCCCTCGGGCGGGTGCTCGCCGAGGACGTCACGAGCGACATCGACGTGGCTCCGTTCGACAACTCGGCGATGGACGGCTACGCGATTCGCGCGGAAGACACCGCCGGTGCGTCTCCGGACTCGCCCGTACCGCTCGAGGTCGTCGAGCACGTGGCGGCGGGCGACTTCTGGGAGGGCACGATCGAGCCCGGGCAGGCGGCACGAATCATGACCGGGGCCCCCGTGCCCGCCGGCGCCGATGCCGTCGTCATGGTGGAGTTCACGTCGCCCGCGGTCGTGGACGTGGGCGGGCGCGTCTCGATCGAGCGGGAGGCAATCCTCGGGGAGCACATCCGCAGGCGCGGCGAAGAGGTGCGCGCGGGCGACGTCGTCCTGTCTGCCGGCGACGTCGTGACCTCCGCGGCCGTCGGGCTCGCGGCGTCGACGGGCAACGTGATGCTCCCGGTCTACCGGAAGCCGCGCGTCGCGATCATCTCGACCGGCAGCGAGCTCGTCGAGATCGACCGGACGCCCGGTCCGGGCAAGATCCGCAACTCGAACTCGTATTCCCTCGCAGCTCAGGTCATCGCAGCAGGAGGCGTCCCCGTGCGTTTCGGCATCGTGCCGGACGACGAGGCCGCCACGCGCGAGGTTTTCGAGACTGCAGCAGACGGCTCGGACTTCGTCGTCACGAGCGGCGGGGTGTCGGTGGGCGACTTCGACTACGTGAAGCCCGTGCTCGAGGAGATGGGCGAGCTCGCGTTCTGCAAGGTCGCGATGCGACCGGGCAATCCGCAGACTCTCGGAAGCATCCGGGGTGTGCCGTTCTTCGGGCTGCCGGGCAACCCCACGAGCACCTACGTCGGGTTCGAGATTTTCGTGCGCCCCGCGCTTCGCATGATGCAGGGCTACTCGGCGATCGACCGTCCGCGTTCGCTCGCGACACTCGCGCACGATGTGAAGAAGAAACAGGACCGCCGCTACTATCTGAGGGGCAGGGTCGAACGCGACCCGTCCGGAGAGCTCTCCGTGTTCTTCTCGGGGAGCCAGTCCTCCGCGCTGCTGACGGCCGCGCACCGGGGGAACTGCTTCATGGTGCTCCCGGAGGGCGAGGGCTTCTTCAGCCAGGGCACTCAGGTCGAATGCATACGATTGGACATCGAGGAAGGAACGCCGCTATGAGTTCTGACACGCCGAAGACCGTCGACCCGCGCTGGGCCGAGCAGGTCACGCCCGAGATGATGGACGCGATCAAAGAGAAGGCTGTGGACGGCAAGGTCACCTGTCCGGTGCTTCGCAAGTACGCCGAGGACCAGGGCGTGGCCTACAAGGCCGCCGGAGCCGCGGCGGACGCCGCGGGCATCCGGGTGAAGAACTGCGACCTGGGCTGCTTCTAGCCGCACCCGCCCGGCGCCTCCGCGGCGCGACCGCCCATGCCAAGCGACAACACGCCAACACCCGTCCCCGTCGTCTCGATCGTCGGGAAGAGCGACTCGGGGAAGACCACCTTCCTCGAGAAGCTCATCCGCGCGCTCACGGAGCGGGGCTGGCGCGTCGGCACCGTCAAGCACCACGTGCACGAGTTCGACATCGACGTGCCCGGGAAGGACTCGTGGCGCCACGCGCGTGCGGGCGCCTTCATCACGATGGTCTCTTCGCCGACGCAGTTCGCGGCCATCCAGCGCGTCGATCGGGAGCGCACGCTCTCGGAGCTTGCGGCGCATGCAGCCCAGGCGGGTGCCGATCTGGTGCTCACCGAGGGCTACAAGACGACTGCCACGGCCCGCATCGAGGTCTCGCGACGTGGCCGCTCAGAAGATCTCATCTCGACGCCCGACGATCTGATCGCTCTCGCAACAGACAACGAGGAGTTGCGTCTCGAAGGCGTGCCCGCGTTCGGTCTCGACGACGCCGACGCGGTGGCGTCGCTCATCGAGCGCCTGTTCCTCGGCGACCACGCGAAGCCTCCGATCTCGCACGACGTTCCCGAGGCGGGTGATCCTCGTGGCGACTGACGCGCTGGGACGCCGCATCGACTACCTGCGGATCGCGATCACGGACCGCTGCAACCTGCGCTGCATCTACTGCATGCCCGACGAGGGCGTGGCCTGGAAGCCTCACGAGAGCATCCTGTCCTTCGAGGAGATCGAGCGCTTCGCGCGCATTGCGGTGAACGAGGGGATCTCCAAGATCCGCCTCACGGGCGGCGAACCGCTCGTGCGCGAGGGCGTCGTGGCCTTCGTGCGGCGACTCAAGGAGCTCACCGGCCTCGAGTCGATCGCGCTGACGACCAACGGCACGCTGCTCCCGCGCTTCGCCGAGGACCTCGCTCGAGCCGGCCTTTCCCGCGTGAACGTCTCGCTCGACTCTCTCGACCCGGACGTGTACGCGCGCATGACACGCGGGGGCCGGCTGGAGGAGGCTCTCGCGGGCATCGATGCCGCACTGGCGGTGGGCATGTCGCCGGTGAAGATCAATGTCGTCGTGGTGCGCAGCCTGCATCAGGACCTCCTCGGGTTCGCCCGCATGACACTGGACCGCCCGCTGCACGTCCGTTTCATCGAGTACATGCCGGTGGGCGATGACGCCGGGATCGGCGAGGTCGGCGAGGGCGCGGCGTGCGCAGGGGACACCGAGGGCTTCCATTGGACGCTCGACGACCACGTGCCGAGCACGGAGACGCTCGAGTCGCTGTCGGCTGCCACGGAAGCGGCGGGCCTCGGCCGCCCGGAGGCCGTCGCGCGGAATGCGGCGCCCGGCGGTTGGGGGCCGGCTCGCTACTACCGGCTCGAAGGCGCCGAGGGTACGCTCGGCGTGATCTCCCCGCTTTCGGCGCACTTCTGCGGGGAATGCAACAGATTGAGGCTCACCGCCGACGGAATGCTCCGTACGTGCCTGTTCAGCGACGAGGAGATAGACGTCCGCAGCGTGCTCCGGACCGGGACCGACGAGGACGTTCGCGCGCTGATCAGGGGCGCGCTCGAACACAAGCCGCAAAGCCACAACAAGCGGGTGGGCACCCTGAGGCGCATGTCGCAGATCGGAGGCTAGGCGTGAGCGATGAGAGCCGGCCCAAGGCGGGCCCGACGACAGAGCGGCTCAGCCACGTGGACGAGACCGGTGCGGCTCGCATGGTCGACGTGTCGGCAAAGGAGGTCACGCACCGACGGGCCATCGCGTCGGCTTTCCTCCACGCCGCGCCGGAAACGGTCGAGATGGTCCAGGCGGGTACGGCGCCCAAGGGCGACGTGCTGGCGACCGCCCGTATCGCCGGCATCATGGCGGCGAAGAGGACGAGCGGACTGATCCCGCTCTGCCACCCGCTCTCGATCACGCACGCGTCGATCGCGATCGAGCCGGTGCGGTCCGGCGGGCGGACGGGCTTCGACATTCGCGCGACCGTCGAAGTCGACGGCAAGACCGGGATCGAGATGGAGGCGCTCACGGCAGCTGCGGTCACCGGCCTCACCCTCTACGACATGTGCAAGGCGGTCGACCGCACCATGGTGCTCGGCGACGTCATGCTCCTGGGCAAGGAAGGCGGACGTTCGGGGGACTGGTCCCGCGAGACGGAGTCGAACGCAGGCACGGACGCGGGAAGCGGCAGGGAAGCGTGATCGGATGACAGAGCAGGGCACGCCTCGGCGCGACGCAGCTCGGCGCGAGCTGCCCGGTCCGGGCACCGTCGTGTCGGTCAACCTCTCGGAGAAGAAGACGGTCCGCAAGACGCCCGGGAGCCACGGCACGCTCGTGGTGGATCGAGGATTCGAGGGCGACGCGCACGCGGGCGACTGGCATCGGCAGGTGAGCCTGCTCGCCGAGGAGTCCATCGACTCCATGGTCGAGAAGGGCCTCGACGTGGGCGCGGGCGATTTCGCCGAGAACATCACGACCCGCGGCATCGACCTCATGGCGCTCCCCGTGGGGAGCGTGCTGAGGATCGGGGGCGAGGTGGTGCTGGAGGTGAGCCAGATAGGCAAGGTATGCCACGCGAAGTGCGCCATCTACTACCAGGCCGGCGACTGCGTCATGCCCCGCGAGGGCATCTTTGCGGTCGTACGCCAGGCGGGTGACGTGAACACCGGGGACTCCGTGGAAGTGGTCTCGCTCGGCAACGGCACGTGCGACCGCACCTCGGTGTCGGCCGTTCGCGAGTTCGAGGAGGAGCGGACCAAGGAAGCGGCACTCAGGCAGCGGGCGAAGGAGCTGGGCTTTGAGACAGCCGAGCCCGCCGCCGGTGCCGGGGAGGGGTCGTGATGCCTGGGATTCGGATCGGTCTTCTCACCACCACGGACACGCGCACGCGCGAGGAAGATACTGCGG
>CAYWCB010000083.1:5092-8183 GCA_964456615.1 uncultured Eubacteriales bacterium
GGCGCGCGGGTCGCGAGGAGCGTCGCGGTCAGTAGGTCGTCGGAGATGCCGGCCTCGCTCGCCGCCGCAAATGCCGCCAGCGCATTGAGCGCATTGTGATGCCCGCTCAGGGGGATGCTCCAGCCGCGGATAGTGCGGGCGCCGCCCTTCACGCCCTGTGCGAGACGCGCGGTTGGGACGTCGTCGTCTACCATCTCGTGCCAGACGACTTCGAGCGAGTGAGCGAGATGCTCGTCGGCATGGCCGACGTGGACGGCTGCGATGTCGTGTTCACGGCGGGGGGCACTGGTCTCGGTCCTCGGGACGTGACTCCAGAAGCCACGCTCGAGGTCTGCGACAAGGTCGTGTCGGGCATCGCGGAGGCGATCCGCTCGGAGAGCCTGAAGATCACCGGACGCGCCATGCTCTCGCGCGGGACCGCGGGCGTGCGCGGCCGCACGCTCGTCGTGAACCTGCCCGGCAGCGAGAAGGCGGTCCGGGAGTCGTTCGCCGTCGTAGCCGATCAGCTCGAGCACGCCGTCGAGATGATGGCTGGCGGCGGCCACTAGGCTGCGTCCCGGCCATGAACACGACGAGCATCTACCTCGACCACGCGGCCACCTCATGGCCCAAGCCGCCGGTCGTGGTCGACGCGGTCCACGAAGCGCTCACCGAGTACGGGGGCAATCCGGGCCGTGGGGCCTATGCCCTGGCGGTCGCGACGGGGAGGATGATCGCTGAGGCGCGGCAGGCGTGCGCCGAGCTGCTCTGCGTGCCCGACAGCCGCGACGTGATCTTCCTCTCGGGGTGCACGGAGGGCATGAACCTCGCGCTCAAGGGCCTCCTTTCCCCGGGCGACCGGGTGGTCGCATGCTCCACCGAGCACAACGCCGTCGTGCGGCCCCTCACGTGGCTGGCCTCGCGAGGCGTAGTGGTCGACGTGGTGGACGCCGACGCAGCAGGCGTCCTCGATCCCGACGCCGTGGAGCGTGCCGTGAAGAGCGCGCCGACGCGAGCCGTCGCATGCCAGCACGCGAGCAACGTGACCGGCGCGATCCAGCACATCGGCGACATCGTCGACATCGCCCACGCGCACGGAACGCTGGCGCTCGTGGATGGCGCGCAGGCGGGCGGTCACCTCGACCTTGACCTTCCGGCCATCGGCGCCGACGCCTACGCGCTCTCGGGGCACAAGGGGCTGCTCGGTCCGCAGGGCGTAGGGCTGCTCTACCTCGCGTCCTCGGTTGAGCCCGAGGAGCTCGTGCAGGGCGGGACGGGGTCGGGGGCGAGCGAGCTGCCGTCGCAACCCACCGAGCGGCCCGATCGCTACGAGGCCGGGACGCCCAACACGCCAGGGATCGCGGGCCTGGGGGCCGGGGTGCGCTTCCTCGACGAGCGCGGAGATGCGATTCGGACCGAGGAGCGGCGACTCACGCGCCTCTTCCACGAGGGCGTGCTCGACATCGCCGGTTTCACGGTGCTCGGTCCGGCACCCGACGAGCCACGCGTGCCGCTCGTCTCTGTCACGCACGACCGCATGGAAGCGGACCAGATCGCGTTCGTGCTCGACAGGCAGTACGGCATAGCAGTGCGTGCGGGACTTCACTGCGCGCCCTGGGCGCATCGGACGGTCGGGACCCTGGACGGCGGGGCACTCAGGTTCAGCTTCGGGTGGAGCACGACAGAGGAGGACGTCCGCGCAGCTCTCGAGGCGCTGCGCGTCATCGTCACGTGACCTCCACGCGGGCGTGTCACTGAGCTATGTCATTGAGCAGGGGGAACGCGCGCGCGATTCGCGAGAATGCATCGCCGAGACGCACTCGGCCGGGTTTGACACCCCTCGCGGGCCGCCCGTATCCTCCCCGTAACTGCACTTACACACCCCGAGTTCGGCGCTGACCGGCTTCGGCGCCCGGGCGTTGTGCGTTCACGGACGCGTCCGATGCGCGGAGCGCACGGCTGATGTGCGAGGTGGTCCGGACTACGGTGATCGGCGCTGCCGCGCAGCTGAGGGCGGACGCGCGATACCCATCGACGGGACGACAAGGGAACAGGGGGTGTCGACGATAGGACTGGTTGAGCTCAACGTCTGGCTTGACGCCGTCTTCGTGACGCTGTACGTCGTCGTCGTTCTGGGGTTGTGCGCGCACTTCCTCGGCAACATCATCTCGGGACGCGCGAAGCGGCGCTTCATCGGATGGCAGTGGCCCGAGCACGAGGGGCCGCCCATCCCAGCGCTGCCGAAGTTCATGCACTTCCAGCACGTCGCCTCGATGATCGTGCTCGCCGTCACCGGCCTCTACATCCGCTTCCCGTTCTTCGCCGGTGGACGCACGGCGATGCGCTACCTTCACTACGTCGCCATGATCATCGTGACCATCAACCTGATATGGCGGCTGTGGTACGCGTTCGCTTCGCGTCGTCGCGACTACCGCGAGTTCGCGATCACCCGCCGTGACATCGTTACGGCCCCGCAGGTCGTCCTCTACTACATCTTCGTCAAGAGATCGAAACCGCACCTCGGCAAGTACAACGTGATGCAGAAGGGCACGTACACCTTGTTCGTGCCGCTGCTCGTGCTGCAGGCGTTCACGGGGTTCGCCCTGCTCACGTTCATCATCCCGTACACGGATCTCTCTCCAAGGGATATCCTTGTCGGGTGGTGGCTGGGTGAGCTGCTGGGCTCGACGGACCTGGCCGGTTGGTATGCACGCACCGCGCACTACACCATCAACTGGCTGTTCATCATCCTGACCACCGTGCACATGTACTTGTCGGTGACCGAGGACTTCCCGGCGTTCCTGAGCTTCTTCGGGCTAGGGTTCCTGGATAGGGAACACGCCGATCACGGCGAAGGACGCGGGCAAGGAGATGACGCCGGCGGGCACGAGTCTGCTCCGGCGCTCTCGCACGCGGACTAGTTCCGCAGGCGGAGAAGGAGGGGCGCGTGCGTGAACCGCGCTTGCCGCTGCTCGCAGCAGGCATAGCGGTGCTGCTTCTTGCGCCTGGCTCGGCGCTCGCCCAAGGCGCCGGTCAGTCCGCCACTCCCACGGCTTCCCCCCGGGCCGCAACGACTACGACGGCGACCGCGACCGGCACGTACGACCTCGAC
>CAYWCB010000084.1:0-8112 GCA_964456615.1 uncultured Eubacteriales bacterium
CGGTATCATCCTCGTTCCTATCTACACGCGCTTCCTGCTGCCGTCCGACTACGGCATCATGTCGCTCGCATCGCTCATCACCTCGATGGTCGCAGCGGCGCTCATCCTCGGGCAGAACGGCTCGCTCACCCTCTACATGCGCTCCTCGCAGAAGGACCACTCTGCTGAGGACATCCGGCGGCTCCTCTTCAGCGTCACGGCGTTCGTCCTCCTCTTCGGGATCCTGGCGACGGCGTTCCTGTTCGCGTTCGGGCCACAGCTCACGAATGCCTTCTTCAAGTCCGAGGACCTGACGTTCTACCCGTACATGGCGATCGCGCTCGTGACGGCGTTGCTCGGACTTCCCTTCGCGCTGCAGCAAGCGGTCAACCGGGCACGGGGTCAGGCCAGGACTCACACGGCCTTCCAGCTGTCGAGCTTCGCCATCAACACCGGCTTCACGGTCTTCTTCGTTGTGGCCCTGCGTCAGGGAGCCCTTGGTAGTCTCAAGGGGACGTTCACGGCGGCCGCCATACTCGCTCCGGTGGCTCTGTTCCTCCTCGGACGAGAGATGTCTGCCCACTTCTCGTGGGACTGGCTCCGGCGATCACTGCGTTTCGGCCTGCCCCTCGTTCCTCACTACTTCGCCGGCTGGATCCTCACCTTCGCCGATCGCGCCATCCTCGAACGCTCGACGGGTCTGCGCGAGGTGGGCCTGTACTCCCTTGCCTACAACATCAGCATGGTCATGAATCTCGTGTCGCTCTCGATCAACCAGGCGTGGGGCCCGATCTACTACGATCTCGCCTCGACCGACGACGGTCGCAGGAAGCTCCCGAGGCTCACGACCGTCTACGCCGTCGTCGTGGTGTTCGCCGGGCTCGCGTACATGCTCTTCGCTCGCGAGGCGCTGCTGCTCCTCGCAACGAGGCGCTACTGGGAGGCTGCGGGAGTCGTCCCGATCGTGGTGGCCGGCTACGTCGGCTTCGCGCTCTACAGCGTGCTCTCGACCGGGATCTTCTACGCGCAGAAGACACGCTGGGTACCGCTCATCTCGGCGATGGCCGCAGCCGTCAACATCGGTCTCAACATATGGCTGATCCCGAAATACGGGATGTGGGCCGCCGCCTGGAACACCTTCATCGCGTACGCGCTCATGGCGGCGACTGCTCGCTACCTGACGGGACGGCTCTTCCCGAAGAGCTTCGAGGACGGACGCCTCCTGCGCCTCGTGCTCGTGTTCCTCGTGGTCTTCGCGGTCGACCTCGCTGTCGCGCACTACGATGTGCGCGTGGTCCCGGCCATCGCGCTCAAGACCCTCACATTCCTCGCGGCGGTTGGTGCGGTCATCGCGCTCCGGGTCATCACCCCCGAGGAGGTGCGCGCGCTCTTCGCGCGCCTGACGTCGCGCCGACGTGGGGAAAGCGTCACGTGAGCGTAGCCGCACGCGCGTTGGTCGACCTCGTCGACGACCTCTAGAATGAGGAGGACACGAGAGCCGAGAGCGTGCACGTCCGCGCGCGGGAGGGGAGCCTGTGGATCTCAGCGGTAGGAGAGTCCTCGTCACCGGCTCGGACGGGTTCATCGGAAGCCACCTGACCGAGACGCTTCTCGATCACGGCTGCGACGTTCGCGCCTTCGTGTACTACAACTCGTTCAACTCGTGGGGCTGGCTCGACACGCTTCCCGCGGAGAGGCGCACCGCGCTGGACATCTTCGCCGGCGACGTGCGCGACCCCAACGGTGTTCGGGAGGCGTGCAAGGGAGTCGACGTCGTCTTCCATCTTGCAGCGCTCATCGGGATCCCGTTCTCGTACCACTCGCCCGACTCGTACGTGGACACCAACGTCAAGGGCACGCTGAATGTCCTTCAGGCGGCCCGGGACCTCGAGATCGAGCGGGTCGTCGTGACGTCGACCTCCGAGGTCTACGGCACGGCGCGACACGTGCCGATCACCGAGGGCCACCCGCTTCAGGGACAGTCACCGTACTCGGCGTCGAAGATAGGCGCGGACAAGATGGCCGAGTCGTTCTTCCGCTCGTTCTCAACGCCGGTCGTCACGGCTCGCCCGTTCAACACCTACGGCCCACGTCAGTCGGCTCGCGCGGTTATCCCGACCATAGCCGCGCAGCTTCTCTCGGGGCGCACGCGCGTCGAACTAGGCTCGCTCAGCCCCACGCGCGATCTCACGTACGTCACCGATACCGCCGCCGGGTTCTTGGCCCTGGCGTCATGTGACGACGCGGTCGGGCGTGAGGTGAACATGGGGAGTGGACGCGAGATCTCTATCGGCGACCTCGCGGCCCTCATCGCAGAAGTCGCAGGCACCGACATCGAGATCGTCTCCGCCGAGGAACGCCATCGCCCCGAGAAGAGCGAGGTCGAGCGCCTCCTCGCGGACACCACGCTCATGCGCTCGCTGACCGATTGGGAGCTCCGGGTCTCGCTTCGCGACGGGCTCGCGCGCGTCGTCGAATGGCTGTCGGAGCCCGGCACTCTCTCGCGCTACAAGGCGGACGTCTACAATGTCTGACGCTTCGACCGGGGGACGACCGCACGTACCGTTGTCCGTGCCGGTACTCGCCGGTCGTGAAGTCGACTACCTCACCGAGGCCGTGGAGAGCGGATGGCTGTCCACGGGAGGGGCGTTCATCGCGCGGTTCGAGGAAGCGGTCACCGGCATCACCGGAGCGAGGCACGCCGTCGGCTGCATGAACGGCACGGCGGCCCTACACGTGGCGCTCCGCTTGGCGGGAGTCCGCGCCGGGGACGCGGTCGTCGTGCCCACCCTCACGTTCATCGCGACGGTGAATCCCGTCGCCTACCTCGGGGCGCACCCCGTCTTCGTGGGTTGCGACGAGTTCATGAACATGGATCCGGAGATCGTCCGGGCTTTCCTCGCCGAGGAGTGCGTGCGGGACGGCGACGCGCTCGTGGAGGGCGACACGGGGAGGCGCGTCTCGGCCATCCTGCCGGTGCACGTGTTCGGCAACCCGTGTCAACTCGCCTCGCTCGTCGCCATCGGAGAGGAGTTCTCCATCCCTGTCATCGAGGACGCCGCCGAGAGTTTGGGCTCGTGGTGGGACGAGGGCCCGCTGGCAGGCAGGCACACGGGCACCGTTGGACTCGCGGGGGTCCTGTCCTTCAATGCGAACAAGATCGTGACCTCCGGCGGCGGCGGCATGCTCCTCACCGAGGACGACGCCTTCGCCGAGAAGGCGAGACACCTGACCACCACTGCCAAGGCCGACCCCGTTCGCTTCGTCCACGACGAGGTCGGCTACAACTATCGGCTCACCAACGTGTCTGCCGCGGTCGGGCTCGCGCAGATCGAGACACTCGCCGAGCGCGTCGAGATCAAGCGTGCGAACTACATGCTCTATCGCGATGCGCTCGGCGAGATCGACGGCCTCTCGCTACTCGGCGTGCCCGAGGGCACGAGACCCAACTTCTGGTTCTACTCGCTCCTGATCGAGCCCTCCCGGTACGGTCACGATCGCGAATGGCTCATGGCTGCGCTCGATGCCGAGGGGATCCAGTCGAGGCCAGTCTGGCACCTCAACCACATGCAGAGGCCCTATCGCCACGAGCGTGCGTACGGAATCGAGCGAGCAGAGTGGTTCTGGGAGCGCGTGCTCAATCTGCCCTGCGGCACGGACCTCACGGAGTCCGACATAGCCCGTGTTGCGGCCGTGATTCGAGACGGCGGAGGTGCGTGAGTGAGCGAGCGTGAGGAGCGGCTCGAGAAGACCTTCGTCGCACCCGATGCGACGATCGGTCAGGCGCTCAGGAGCATGAGCGAGTCGGCGGCACGCATCGTCTTCGTCGCGGACGAGTCCCGCACGCTACGCGGGGTGATGACCGACGGTGACGTGCGACGTTGGATCATCGACGGACGCAGTCTCGACGAACCGGTGTCCGAGGCGATGAACACCGATCCAGCCACTTTGCCCGCAGGTGCGTCGCACGACGACGCGCGAGAGCTGATGGTCGCGCGGCGCATCGAGTGCGTCCCTCTTGTGGACGCCGGCGGGCGGGTGATCGATGCGGTGTGGTGGCTCGACTTGTTCGAGACGCCGCGCGTCGAGCGCGAGCACCTCGGGCTCCCGGTCGTGATCATGGCCGGCGGGACGGGTACCCGACTCGCGCCGCTCACGACGGTGCTCCCCAAGCCCCTCATGCCCGTCGGAGAGAAGACCATCCTGGAACTCATCATGGAGCGCTTCGCACAGTACGGTTGCGAGCACTTCTACGTCTCCGTGAATTACAAGGCGAACCTGATTCGCGCCTATCTCGCCGATCTCGACCTTCCCTACGCAGTGGAGTTCGTGGAAGAAGCCCGCCCGCTCGGAACCGCCGGCAGCCTCGGCCTTCTCAGGGAGCGACTGACGTCGACGTTCTTCCTGACGAACTGCGACATCACCGTGGACGCCGACTACGCGGATATCGTGGAGTTCCACCGCACCCGCGCCGACCGCATCACGCTCGTCGCCTCGGCGAAGCACTACACCGTGCCGTACGGGGTCTGCGAGATCGCCGAGGGCGGCACCCTCTCCGGCATGCGCGAGAAGCCGGAGTTCGACTTCCTCGTGAGCACGGGCTTCTACGTCCTCGAGCCCTCCGTGCTCGAAGACATACAGGACGACACCCACTCGCACATGACGGACGTGATCAACGACTGCCTGGAGCGCGGCGAGAAGGTCGGCGTGTATCCGGTGCCCGAGCGTTCGTGGATGGACATCGGCGAGGTCGAGGCATTGCGCGAGACGCTGCAGCGGTTCGGTGTGGGCTAGGGGGCGGGCATGGAAGACATCGTGGTCATAGGAGCCGGCGGCCACGCGAAGGTCGTGATCGACGCGCTCATGCATGGCGGGCGGTATCGGGTCGTCGGCGCTGTCGCTGCTGCGGAGGAAGTAGGCGGCGAAGTCCTCGGCGTGCCTATCGTCGGTACCGACGGCGATCTCGGACGGCTTCGCGGCGAGGGTGTGGGCGCGGTGGCGATCGGCATCGGCTCGGTCGGCGACGTCTCGGCTCGCGTGGCGGCCGTTCGTGCGGCGACAGCGGCGGGTCTGGACCTGCCGGCGATCACACATCCCGCGGCCACGGTCTCGCCTCACGCCACGCTGGAGGAGGGTGCCTTCGTGGCTGCCGGCGCGGTGGTGGGTCCCGATGCGCGTATCGGCGCATACGCCATCGTGAACACCGGGGCCATCGTCGATCACGACTGTGTCATCGGCGAGTTCGCGCACATCTCACCGGACGCCGCCCTGAGCGGCGGCGCCAAGGTCGGGGACCGCACGCACGTCGGTACCGGTAGCTCGGTCATCCAGTACATCACCATCGGCTCTGACGTGCTCTTGGGGGCCGGCGCCGTCGTCGTGGACGACATCGGGAACGGGGTCGTCTCGTTCGGCAATCCGGCACGGCCGGTCAAGGACCGGACCTGAGGGAGTGCCGGTGATGGATCGCGTCTACGTCATCGCCGAGGCCGGCGTCAATCACAACGGCCGGCTCGCCATCGCCCTCGATCTCGTGGAGGCGGCAGCAGGGGCGGGGGCGGACGCGGTGAAGTTCCAGACGTTCCGCGCGGAGTCTCTTGTTGCGGCGTCCGCGCCCAAGGCGGGCTACCAGCTCGACACGATCGCCGGCGCCACCACCGTCGGCGTCCTCGTCCCAGCTCGAGATGGTCCGTCGTCTCGAACTCGACGAAGCGGCCCACGTCGCTCTCATCGAGCGCTCTCGCGTGCTCGGCATCGACTTCCTTTCTGCGGCGTTCGATCTCGAGAGCGCCGACATGCTCGCGCGCCTGGGGCTGGCGACGTTCAAGCTGCCTTCCGGAGCGGTCACCGATCTGCCGCTCCTTAGGAAGGTGGGCGCGCTGCGGGCGCGCATCATCCTCTCCACGGGGATGGCGACCCTGGACGAGGTCGCCGCCGCCGTGGACGCGCTGCTGGCCGCCGGCACCTCCAGGGACGACATCGTGATCCTCCACTGCACCACGGAGTATCCGACCCCACCCGAGGACGTGAATCTACGCGCGATGGTCACGCTCGCCGATTCGCTCGGTCTGGCCGTAGGCTACTCGGACCACACCCGCGGGGTCGCGGTGCCGGTCGCGGCGACCGCACTCGGCGCGCGGGTCATCGAGAAGCACTTCACGCTCGACCGCACGATGGAAGGTCCGGACCATCGCGCGAGTCTCGAGCCCGATGAGTTCGCGCAGATGATAGCCGCGATCCGTGAGGTCGAGATAGCGCTGGGCAGCCCGGAGAAGCAGCCCACACCAGGAGAGCAGGAGAACGCGCGCGCCGCTCGCAAGAGCATCGTCGCCGCGCGCGACATTCGTGCGGGCGAGGTGTTCTCGGATGACAGCTTGACCACGAAACGGCCCGGCACCGGCATGAGCCCGATGCTCTGGGACGATGTCGTAGGAAGAGTCGCACCGCGCGACTTCGCGAAGGACGAGGCGATCGAGCTGTGAGAACCATCTGTGTGGTCACCGGTACGAGGGCGGACTACGGCCTGCTCTCGCCGCTCATGCGCCTTCTCGCCGACGACCCTGGTTTCGAGCTACAGGTCGTGGCGACCTGCATGCACCTCTCGCCGGCATTCGGCGAGACGGTCAGGCTCATAGAGGCCGACGGGTTCGAGGTCGACGAGCGAGTCGAGATGCTGTTGTCGAGCGACACGGAGCTCGGAGCGGCCAAGTCGACCGGTCTTGGGGTCATATCGCTCGCCGACACGTTCGCCCGCCTCGCACCCGACGCCGCGGTCATCCTCGGCGACCGCTTCGAGGCCCTCGCCGCGGCGACGGCTGCGTTCCTCTTGCGCATCCCGATCGCGCACATCCATGGGGGAGAGCTCACAGAGGGCGCGCTCGACGACGGCATCCGTCACGCGATCACCAAGCTCTCACTTCTTCACTTCACATCGACCGAGGTGTACCGCAAGCGCGTCATCCAGTTGGGCGAGCAGCCCGCTCGCGTATTCAATGTCGGCGCGCTCGGGGTCGACAATGCTCTCGCCACCCCGCTGCTCACCGAGTCGGAGCTCGGTCACGCGCTCGACATCGAGCTTGCGCATCCGCTGCTCGCCGTCACGTTCCACCCGGTGACGCTCGAGGGCGGGCAAGCCGAGGAGCAGATGCGGGGCCTCCTTTCGGCGCTCGAGACAGTGTCGGTGGGCAGCGTCGTGATCACGCGTCCGAACGCGGATCCGGGCAACCGGGCGATCAACGACCTCATCGATGGGTATCTGGCCAGGACTCCGTTGGCCGCGGCCTACGAGGCGCTCGGTCACGTGCGATACCTCTCACTCGTGAAGGCTGCCGACGTCGTCGTCGGGAACTCCTCGAGCGGCATCATCGAGGCGCCGCCCCTCGGCACGCCCACCGTCAACATCGGCACGCGGCAGGGCGGGCGGGTGAGGTCGGGTAGCATCATCAACTGCGACCCCGAAGCCGGCGCGATCGCGACCGCCATCGGACGCGCCCTCGATCCCGGATTCCAGCGCGTCGCGCGGGAACAGGTGACGAGCGGACCGTACGGCGACGGCCATGCTGCCGAGCGGATACTCGCTGTGTTGCGGACGGCCGACATCCCGCCGCAGGCGCTGCGGAAGCGCTTCTTCGACCTGCCGGCCGAGGATGCATGAGCGGGGACGACGACATGCGCGATCGTCGCACGCTCGGGCTGATCCCGGCGCGCGGCGGTTCGAACGGCCTACCCGGGAAGAACGTCGCGCTTCTGGCAGGCAAGCCGCTCATCGTGTGGACGATCGAGGCGGCTTCGGAGGCGGGGGTGGTCGAGGACGTCGTCGTCACCACAGACAGCCAAGAAATCGCCGACGTGGCGCTCGAGGCCGGTGCCGAGGTGCCCTTCGCGAGACCCGCGGCGCTCGCTGCCGACGACACCCCGATGCTCGATGTCGTGTTTCACGCGCTCGACGTGCTCGAACAGCAGGGGCGCAGGTACGAGTCGGTCGCGCTGCTGCAACCCACGAGCCCGCTGAGGCGTGCTCGCCACATCGACGAGGCCGCCGCCTTGAGACGGGAGTGCGGGAGTGCGGCGGTCGTGTCCGTGACGGAGGTGGAGCACAGTCCGCTGTGGTCCAACACGTTGCCGCCGGACATG